>JALNZK010000157.1 GCA_023229365.1 Pseudomonadota bacterium
TCTCCTCTTCGACGTGCTCCCCCTGCCGCCATCGAGCTTCGCCTTCCCGGGTCCGAGACCCGCGCCAGAACCTCCGGCCAACGATCCACCGGACATTTAGCCTTCACCCCAGGTCAGGAGATCTGGAATCCGTCCCAAAAAGGGACCCGTTTACACTATATCTGTATGGACGAGCCCATGAATCGATCGAACCGCGCGGAGGAGCCGCCGGCTCCCGCGTCGAGCGGGCGAGGAGACGAAATGAAAAAACATCTGGTTCTCAGTGCTTGCTTGGTGGCGCTCGCCGCGGCGTCCCCCATGTCATGCGAGTCGGCGGGCGACGACTACACGCCCTCGGACGCGGACTCCGACTCCGACTCGGACTCCGATTCGGACACGGACGTGGACTCCGATTCCGACTCCGACTCGGACACCGACACCGACACCGAGTACACCGGTCCCGCGATCCCGGAGACGTGCGAGCAGGCGGAGCTGGCGACGACGACGGTCGGTTGCCACTTCTACGCCATCGACCTCGACGCGCACGACTCGGTGGAAGCGCAGCAGTACGCGGTCGCGGTCTCGAACGTCAACCAGACCGATCCGGCGACCGTGACCATCTACAAGGGGAACCCCGCGACCTTCGGCTGGGATCTCCACAGCACGCAGGTCATCGAACCGATGAGCCTCTTCACGTTCAACCTCGAGGACTACCACATGGACGGCTCCGGGACGATGACCAAGGGGACGTACAAGGTCGAGTCGGACGTCCCGATCATCGCGTACCAGTTCAATCCCGTGGACGGCGCGTCGTCGTACCTCTCGGACGCCACGATGCTGATCCCGGTGCCGTCGCTGTCGCTGACCTACGACGTCATCGGCTGGAAGCAGAGCTGCTCGTCGATGTGCGACGGCGACATGCGCGCCTACTTCACCGTGGTCGCGACGAAGGACGGCACGGAGCTCGTCGTGTACCCGTCCACCGCGCCGCTCGCCGGCGGGGTCGTGCCGGGCACCGGCGACGCGTTCACCGTGGGCCTGGACGAGGGCGACGTGCTCGAGGTGGAGACGAACGCGCCCTGGGCCACGCTGACCGGCAGCCGGATCGAGGCGAACGCCGATCACCCGATCGCCGTGTTCTCGGGGCAGGAGTGCGCGTTCATCCCGTTCGAGACGTACGCGTGCGACCACCTCGAGGAGCAGCTGGCGGGCCTCAGGTTCTGGGGCAAGGAGTTCGTCGGCGCGCGGATGCCGATCCGCTCGACCGCGTACGAGACCGAGGCGGTGCTCTGGCAGATCTACGCGAGCGTGGACACGACCGTGACGATCGCCGCTGACTCCGGCGTGGTCGGGCCGCCGATCGGCACGTTCAACATGGTCGCCGGAGAGCTCCAGGAGTTCTACGCGTCCGGGACCCAGGACGCGCCGGGCGATCTCTACATCTACTCGGAGGAGCCGATCGGCGTGATGCAGTACATGATCGGCTCCGAGAACCCGAACTGCGGCAGCATCGGCGATCCGGCGATGGTGTACGTGAGCCCGGCCGAGCAGTTCCTGCAGCGGTACGTCGTGCTCGTCCCGGGCACGTGGATCAACGACGCGCTCGTGATCACTCGTACCGAGGGGGTCGGCGTCTTCCTCGACGACGTCGAGATCCCGAGCAGCTCGTTCCTGTCGGTCGCCGGCTCCGGCTACGAGGTGGCGCGCGTCGCCGCGGCGGACGGCATGCACACGCTGCGCTCCGCGGACGAGGAGGTGGGGCTCGGCGTCATGGTCGTCGGGTGGGACTCCTACGACTCCTACGCGTACATCGGCGGCATGGGCATGGGCGCGATCAACCCGGTCATCGAATAGCGCGGGGCCGGCGCCCCGCCGGAGGCGACATGCACAACCGAACCATCCTCGCCTGCGGGCTGTCGATCGTCCTCGCCGCGACCGCTGGGTGCTACTCCGTCGGCGCCGGCGACGCGGCCCCGGCGGGCGGGGCGGACGCGGACGGCGACGCGGACACCGACACGGACGTCGACACCGATTCCGATTCCGATTCCGACTCCGACTCCGACTCCGACTCCGACTCCGACTCCGATTCCGATTCCGATACGGAGTACGACGGCCCGGTGATCCCGGAGACCTGCGCGCAGGCCGCCCAGGCCAAGAACACGGTCGGCTGCCTCTTCTACGCCGCCGATCTCGACTCGCACGACTCCGTGGAGGAGCAGCAGTTCGCGATCGCGGTCTCGAACGTGAACCTGACCGAGCCGGCGACGGTGACCGTCCGCCAGGGCAACGCCGACACCTCCGGGTGGGATCTCCTCGACACGCACGTGGTCGAGCCGATGGATCTCCACGTCTTCGAGCTCGCCGACTTCCACATGGACGGCTCCGGCGTGATGGCCAAGGGCACGTACAAGATCGAGACGGACGTCCCGATCATCGCCTACCAGTTCAACCCGATCGACGGCGCCTCGTCCTACCTCTCCGACGCGTCGATGCTCATCCCGGCGGTCTCACTGGCCCTCTCCTACGACGTGGTCGGGTGGAAGCAGAGCTGCTCGACGATGTGCGACGGCGATATGCGCGCCTACTTCTCGGTCATCGCGACCGCCGACGGCACGGAGGTCACGGTGCACCCGTCCACCGCGCCGCTCGCGGGCGGCGACGTGCCGGGCACGGCGACCCCGTTCACCGTCACCCTGGACGAGGGCGATCTGCTGGAGGTCGAGACGAACGCCCCTTACGCCACGCTGACCGGCAGCCGGATCGAGGCGGACGCGGATCACCCGATCGCGGTGTTCTCCGGGCAGGAGTGCGCGTTCATCCCGTTCGAGGTGTACGCGTGCGATCACCTCGAGGAGCAGCTGCCGGGGCTGAAGTTCTGGGGCACCGAGATCGTGGCGGCGCGCATGCCGGTCCGCTCGGCCGTGGACGAGACCGACTTCGTGCTCTGGCAGATCTACGCGAGCGCGGACACCTCGGTCACCGTGGACGCCGACCCCGGCGTCACCGGCGTCGCGATCGGGACGTTCGAGATGGCCGCGGGGGAGCTCCTGGAGCTCTGGGTCCAGGGGACGGCTGCGGCGCCGGGCGACCTGTTCGTCTCCGCGGACGAGCCGATCGCGGTGATGCAGTACATGACGGGCGCCCAGTCCCTCAACGCGGGCGACATCGGCGATCCGTCGATGGTGTACACGAGCCCTACCGAGCAATTCCTGCCGCGGTACGTCGTGCTCGTCCCGGACACGTGGATCAACGACGTGATGATCGTCACGCGCAAAGCCGGCGTCGACGTGCTGCTCGACGAGACCCCGATTCCGGACGGCGAGTTCACCGAGGCGGCCGGCTCCGGGTGGGAGGTGGCCCGCGTCGAGGTGGCGGACGGCGTCCACACGCTGCGCTCCGCCAACGAGGAGTACGGGCTCGGCGTGGTCGTCGTGGGGTGGGACGAGTGGGACTCCTACGCCTACATAGGCGGCATGGGCATGGGCGCGATGAACCCGGACGCCGACTGAGCGCGAGGCCGCCCCCGCGGATCACCCCTTCACGGCGATCGCTAGCAGCTCGAACTCTTTCGGCGACGGCTTGACCCGCCGCGAGAACCTGCCGACCGTGCACCCGAATATCCCGATCTCGGCGAACCCGAGCGTGTGCAGCATCCAGCGCAGCTCGGAGGGCACGTAGAACCGCTCGTCGCAGCAGAGCACCTTCCGCCTGCCGCCGTCGTCCCGGGCCTCCAGGACCGAGCGCTCGCGCAGCGTCGCGAAGTCGAAGGAAAGCCGCGGCGTCCGCGTGGTCGTCGAGCCCGCGTCGAGGAACTCCTTCAAGGAGGACACGAGCGGGAACAGGGCGTTGAGCGCCGTGAAGATCAGCTTCCCGCCGCGCCTCAAAGACCGCGCGCAGCCCTCGAGGATGCGGTAGTTCATCTCGTCCGTCTCCATCAGGGAGAAGCCGCCCTCGCAGAGCATGATCGCCAGCCCGAATTGGCCCCTGAAGCCGAGCCTCCGCGCGTCGCGCTCGAGGAAGCGCACGCGGACGCCCGCCTCCCTGGCCTTCTGCGCCGCCCGCGCGAGCTGCGACGGGGAGAGATCGATCCCGGTGACGTCGTAGCCCCGCCGCGCGAGCTCGATCGCGTGCCGGCCGGTCCCGCAGCCGACGTCCAGGATCCGGGTCCGCTTGTCCCTGCCGATCTCCCGCTCGATGAAGCCGACCTCCTGTCGCGTGCCCCGCGTGAAGACCTCCGTGTCGTAGGTCCGCGCGTAGTCGGTGAACAGCTCCTCGTACCACTGCCGCATTCGGGCCTCCTTCTACCTCCCGACGAGGATCACGGTGCTCTGGGCGTTGACGTGGTAGCCGTCCTGCCGGTCGAGCCGGATCTCCTCGCCCGGCTCGGCCGCGTCGTCGGGGGCCCCGAGGCTCGTGTCGACCGCGCGGTACCACTCGAACCCCGCCGACGGCTTCGGCAGCGCGAACGCCCGCGCCCCCGCCGAGGCGTTCATGGCGACGTAGAGATCGCAGCTGCCGCCCGCGGGCATTCCCGCCTCGATCGCCCGCTCGCAGCCCTGGAGCCGGAACGCGAGGTGGCGCAGCTCCCGATCGAACCAGCTCGGCTCGCGGAGCCGCTCGTCGAACCACTGCACGTCGAGGATGCCGTCCGCGTTGCGATCCGCGCCCGACAGGAAAGACAGGCCGCGCAGGGCTGGATGCGAACGGCGCAACGCCATCAGCTTGCGGCAGAACGCGAAGAAGCCGCTGTTCTTCTCGAGCAGGGTCCAGTCGATCCAGCTCGTCGCGTTGTCCTGGCAGTAGGCGTTGTTGTTGCCCCCCTGCGTGCGCAGCATCTCGTCGCCGCCCAGGATCATCGGCACCCCGTGGGAGAGCATGAGCGCCGCAAACAGGTTGCGGGCGGCCTGCCCGCGCGGGCGGAGGACGTCCGGATCGTCGGTCGGCCCCTCGAACCCCCAGTTGCACGAGTCGTTGTTCGGGTTGCCGTCGCGGTTCTCCTCGAGGTTCGCCTCGTTGTGCTTGTGCGCGTACGAGACGAGATCGTTCAGGGTGAAGCCGTCGTGACAGGTGACGAAGTTGATGCTCGAGTACGGCGTGCGGCCGTCGTCGCTGTACAGATCCGCGCTGCCGGCGAGCCGGGTCGCGAGCTCGGGCACGAGCCCCGGATCACCCCGCCAGAAGCGGCGCGTGCAGTCGCGGTAGCGGCCGTTCCACTCGGACCACTCGAGCGGGAAGTTGCCGACCTGGTACGAGTCGCCGGCGATGTCCCACGGCTCGGCGATCAGCTTGACGCGCGAGATCACCGGATCCTGGTGCACGGCCATGAAGAAGCCGCAGATGTGATCGAAGCGGCCCCGCTCGCGGCCGAGCGCGGACGCCAGATCGAAGCGGAAGCCGTCCACGTGCATCGCCTCGACCCAGTACCGCAGCGAGTCCATGACCACCTTCAGGACCGCCGGCTCGTCGAGGTTCAGCGTGTTCCCGCAGCCCGAGAAGTCGACGTAGCGGCGCCGGTCGTCGCGGTCGAGGTGGTAGTAGACGGCGTTGTCGATGCCGCGGAAGCACAGCGTGGGGCCGCCCTCGCCGCCCTCGCCCGTGTGGTTGTAGACGACGTCGAGGATGACCTCGATCCCCGCCGCGTGGAACGCCTGGACCATCCGCTTGAACTCGGCGACCGCGGCCCCCGGCTTTCGGGAGGCGGCGTAGCGCTGATCCGGCGCGAAGAAGCCGACCGTGTTGTAGCCCCAGTAGTTCGTGAGGCCGAGCGCGGTGAGCCGCTCCTCGGCGTGGTGCTCGTGCACGGGCAGGAGCTCGATCGCGTTGACGCCGAGGCGGAGGAGGTGGGGGATCTTCTCGATCGCGCCGAGGTACGTCCCGGGCTTGTCGGCGCCCGCGGACGGATGCGCGGTGAGCCCCTTCACGTGCGCCTCGTAGATGACCGTCTCCGGCAGCGGGATCGCGGGGGGCGCGTCGTCGCCCCAGTCGAACGCGTCGTCGACGACCAGCGATCGCGCCGCGAACGCCGCGTTGTCGACCGGCTCGCTCCCTAAGTGCAGCCGCCCGTCGCCGTAAAACGAGCCGCTGAAGGCGCGCGCGTACGGATCCATGAGCAGCTTGTGGCGGTTGAACCTATGGCCCAGCTCCGGCCGGTCGGGCCCGTCGACGCGGTACCCGTACGCCTGGCCGGGGCGCAGCCCCTGGACGTGGCAGTGCCACACGAACCGCGTCCGGTTCTCCACCGCGATCGTGCGCGACGGGCGGTCGTCGCCCGGGCGGTGGAACAGCTCGAGCTCCACCCGCGTCGCGTGGCGCGAGAAGAGCGCGAAGTTCACGCCGGTCCGCGTGACGGTCGCGCCGAGCGGGTAGTAGGCGCCGGGGGTGACGGTGAGGGAGCGCATGGGACAGAGGATATAGGACTTCGGGGACTTGTGGGACAGGTGGGACGCGAAAAGTGGGACGCGAAAAGTTACTCGGCCATTCCCCTCAGGATCGCGGCGTCCTCCTCGGAGACGCCGTCCGGGGCGACGCACGCGGAGAGGTACGTGGCGTGCTGCGACGGGTGGCTGCCGTCCGCGCCGGAGTCGGCGCCGGCGTCCGAGCCCGCGTCCGAGCCCGCGTCCGTCCCGGAGTCCGGGGTCGCTTCCGTGTCCGTGTCCGCGCACGAGTAGAGATCCATCTCGTCGTCCGAGAAGGAGCAGGCGCACGTCAAGGCGAGAGCCGCCGGGAGCAGGCGCAGGACGGAGCTCGGTCTCATGTCGATTCACCTCCGCGCTCTTGGTGACTATAGACGCTGTGGAGGTTGAAGGACACAGCGGAGTCGCCGCGCACGCCGGTAAAAAAACGGCCTACTTCACCATCACACCCCACTCTGCGACGGTGAAACCGTCCCGATGGAATGCCGGGATCACGGGGGCCTGTGGTGCACCGCCGGCGCCTTCGGACGCGCACGCCGGCATGAGCGCCGCGGCGAGGAGCAGGTACGAAAGGTCCGATACGCGCATCGGGTTCCACCTCCGCTCTTTTCGTGTCCGTGCTCGGCTCCCCGGTTGAAGTGCAAGCCATCAGAAAAACCTGCTCGGAAATGTCAACCGTGGTTTTTCCCATGGTTGTTTTTTTTTTTGATGTGGAATTGTTGACGACGGTTTCCACGGAGGGGGCAGATGAGTCAAACACGTCGACCGGGCAAGATCCTTCTCGTCGACGATTGCCCAAGCTTCCGGCGCTTTGCCGCCAGACTGTTCGAGCCCCTGTATGACATCAAGTTCGCGGCGAGTGCCGCCGAGGCGATTACCGCGCTTGGCAAGAGCGCGTTCGATCTGGTCCTCCTCGACATCAACCTCGGCAAGGGCGAGCCGACCGGCATCGACTGCCTCCGCGCCTTTGCCGAGACCGGCCAGCGCGGCGCGGCGTGCATGCTCACGGCGCTCCTCTCGCCCGATCTGATGCACGAGGCGCTGCTCGCCGGCGCCGACGACTACCTCCTCAAGCAGGACGAGGCGCGCCTGCCGGAAGAGGTCGCAAGGCTGGTCGCGCTCGGCAACGTTCCACGCCAGCGGCGGCCGCGGTACGAGTCGATCGCGGATCCGGGGCTGCTGCGCTCGCTGCGGTTGGAGCCGGCGCAGGTCCGTGTCCTCATCGAGATGGTCGAGCTCGGCTACCCGCCGGACAAGGAGCTCGCCGACGCGCTCGGGTGCAGCACCAAGGCGCTCGTGGAGCGGATCGCGCGGATAGAGGTCAAGTTCGGGGCCATCGACCGGCGCCGGCTCGTCCGCTACCTAACGGTTTTGAGCGGTTTCGTCAGCAGGAGCCGGCTCGAGTGGGGGAGCGGCGCGGTCGATCGCTCGTCGCTGGTCGACGGGGCGACGGAGTTTGACGTTCCCGGCGCTCGGAACGATTGAACCCCGGAACGTCGATTCAAGGACTGTGTGCATGACCGAAGTTGCCAACGACACGCCCTCGCGAGGAGTACACGAAGCAGCACACCCCGCGCAGTGCGCGAGAGGCCCCCCGCCCGGAGCTTTCGCCGAGTCCCAAACGCCAGTCCGAGTCCGGAAAAATCGAGCGGGGAGCCAACAAACAGTATGGCTCCGGAAACGGAGAAAGACAAAATGCAGGGAAATCGTTTCGCCCTTCTGTCGCTTCTCGTCTTCTCGATGGTTTGCTTCGCTGGCAACGCGGTGGCGCAGAGTAGCGACGAGGTCAGCGGGGAGAGCGGGCCGTTCAACGACCCGGCCGAGACCGTCCCGTACTACGAGGAGTACGTGAACGATGAGCCCGAGGCGTTCGCCGAATCCACCTGCGAGCGGGTGGAGGTGAAGCCCGAGGACGAAGAGTGGTACTACTACAATGTGGCACTGCCCCTCGAGTGCGATCCGGAGTTCGAGGACTGTGGGGAGGACGACGACGGGGTCGGTCAGTCCGGCGGCTACACCCTCGACGGCGCCGGGCCGCAGTACTACAACGACTATCCACACACCTGCGACTACGACCGCAACAACTGGGTCAGGCTCAAGTCGGGCTCGAGCGCAAGCGCCGGCACAGTGGCGAGCATCTGGATGTGCTTCGGTCAACACTACCAAACCTACACCGCCCCGGATCCCGACTACGCGCGGCCCGAGACCCTTTGGTACGACGACACACCTTCCTCCGGCCAGGACGCGGCGTGCTTCAACCTTGGCCAGGGACCTTCCACCCCCAACACAACCGCCTACTACCACTTCTGCGACTACACCGATTGGCAGAATTTCTTCAGCTGGCTCGAGCCCGACGACTGGGATTGGGTCCGGTTCTGGACCGGCTCGAGCGACGGGCTACAGATCGAGGAGATCGAGATCATGCACAATGATCAGCAAATCTACCTCGAAACCGGGGTAAACTACTGGATGGACGTTTACTACGGGCGACAGCTATTCCTGGACTGGCGGATCGCGAAGTACAAGCACGACCTCGTGGCGGCAAAGGTAGGCGGAAGCCACATGAACCCGATCCTCGAGGTCGCGGCGCAGGATCTCGGCCACAGCGGCGCCCGGAAGTACGTCAGCGAGGACCGCGCGTGGTGCTCGGAGTTCGCCGTGTACGCGATCCAGCACGGCTCGAAGCTGTCGTCCGCTTGCCCTGGCATACCGACCCCCCTCGTGACCGGTGGGATCAGCATCCCCAGCGACATGGAGCCGTGGTTCAGCGGGTGCGGCAGGAAGATCTCCTACGCGAGCGTCATCGCGAACCCCAGCCTTCTGAAACCAGGATACTACCTGTCGTGGAACGACCAGGGACACAGCGTGATCTTCGTCGGCTGGGCCGGGACGCCGGGCTCGGGAGACATCTGGGTCATCGACGGGAACGGCCATGGCTGGAACAGCGTACGCTTGAACACGCGCCCGTGGTCGGAGTTCAAGACTTCCGATTTCGCTGGGAACACGTTCTAGGAGGATCTCATGTTACCGAAGAGCACGACGCCCGTTTCGATTCTCTCCTGGATGGCCGCTCTCGCCTGGGGCGTCGCGCTCTCGGTGACGTCGTGCGGGACGGACAGCCGCAACGGTGCCGGTCCGGACGGAGGTCCCGATTCCGATACGGACGCCGACTCCGACACGGACACCGACACGGACACCGACACGGATACCGACACGGGTACCGACACGGACACCGACACGGATTCGGATTCGGACGCCGAGACCTACTGGGACTGGAACGAGGTGATCCTCCCCGAAGTGCCGGCAGGCGTCTGCACATACTACATCAACAAAATGAACATCTGGGCGACAGCCGAGGACGACGTTATCATCTGCTTCGATGCGGACACGATACCGGGATTCGGGCTCGCCGAGTTCGACGGCTCATCGGTGTCCATGTCGATCCTGCCGCCCGGGGTGGACGGTCTCTTTTGCGAGGGAGTCTGGGGCGACGGCGAGGACGTCTGGGCGTGGGGCTTCATCGATCTCTCCAATCAAGAATACCGCGTCCTGCGACGCAACGGCGCGGCGTGGGTCGAGGAGTCGGTTGAGGGGTTCGAGGGCTGCTCGACCGCACCCGAGTACTGCACCATTCAGGCGATGTACGCCGACGTCTCTGGCCTGCCGCACGCGGTCGGGTGGCCGGACGCGGACTGGAACCCACCTAACGTGGGGACGCGCACGGTCTGGATGCGCGATCCAGACTCGTCCTCCTGGTTGATCGATGCGGAAGCCGTGTATCCGGGGTTCGATCAGCTCACCAGCCTCGGTGTGATCAGCGGAGAGACCACGCTCTGGGGCGGCGCGTCGGACGACGGTCCGAAGGTGCTCGAGGTCGGCACCGCCGTCGTGGACCTGGGCTATCCCTCGCCTACGAACCCCTTGTGGCTGTACCGGGACGGCGACGGCGCGATCCTGGCGACCGACGGCCTCTCCTTGCTCCGTTATTATGCCGAGTCGTGGACCGAGGAGGCGAGCACGACCTGCGACTCGTGGACTGGGTCCTGCTGGATGTCCGGCGCGGCCGACGGGGACGGCAACATCTACCTCGCCGGAGGGCGGGGGTGCTTCGGCGAGACCTACGACCAGTGGCGCATCGACCGTTGGGATGGAACCGACCTGGTCGAGCTGCTCGAGCCGTGCCCGGGAGAAGACACGTGTTGCGGAGTGGGGGACGTGGCCGTGGCCGGGAACCGCGTGTTCGCCGCGGCGAAGAGGGGCGAGACGTACGGCGTCCTGCTCTGGGCCGAGATA
>JALNZK010000158.1 GCA_023229365.1 Pseudomonadota bacterium
CGCGATCGCGAGCAGGTGGCCGAACGTCCCCTTGTGCGCGGAGGGATCGCGGCGGGGCACGAGCGCCCACAGCGACTCCGGCCCGAGCAGCGCGCCGTCGGTTCCGGCCTCCTGCGACACGCAGGCGGGCACGCCGAGCGGCACGACGTGGACCCTCCCCGACAGCTCCGCGCCGGGTTGGACGACGAGGCCGCGCTTCAGGTGCCCGAACGTCGCGGTCGCGGTCGCGCGGATCGCCCTGCCGAGCGGGCGCCCGGAGTCCGCGTCCAGGCCGGACGGGAGATCGATCGCGAGCACCTCCGCCGAGGCGTCGTTCGCGAGGTCGATGAGCGCGCCGATGGGGCCGTCCGCGGCCCGCGTCGCGCCGGTGCCGAGCAGCGCGTCGACGACGAGGTCCGCCTCGCGCAGGCTCTCCTTCGCGGCCGCGAGATCCGCTCCGCCGCGCACCTCGACGACCGTCGCGCCCATCCGCTCGAGGACGTCGAGGTAGAGGAGCGCGTCGCCCTTCACGCCGCCCCGCTCCGCCGCGAGGAAGACGTCCACAGCGTGGCCCGAGTTCAGGAGGTGGCGCGCGACGACGAAGCCGTCGCCGCCGTTGTTGCCCGGCCCGGCGAGCACCACGGCGCGCCCCTTCTCCCCGCCGAGCATCTCGAGCGCGACGCCCGCGGCGCCGCGGCCGGCGCACTCCATGAGCACCGGCCCCGGCATCCCGAGCTCCTCGATCGCGATCCTGTCGTACTCGCGCATCTGGAGGCGCGTCATGAACAGGCGATCGTCCCAGCGCTCAACCGTTGCCATGATCACCTCCCTCGAGGATCACGACCGCGACCGCGACCCCCGCCGCGTGGCTCAGGCTGAGGAGCGCGCGCGTCACGCCCCGCGCGTCGGCGAGGCTGCGCGCGGCGCCGTCGAGCCGCAGCGAGGGCGCGCCCCCGGCGTCGTTCACGACCTCCATGTCGTGCCACCTGAGCCCCTCCGGCGCCCCGAGCGCCTTGATCGCGGCCTCCTTGGCCGCCCAGCGCGCGGCGAGCCGCTCGTCGCGAACCACGCCGTTCCCCGCGTGCTCGAGCTCGCCCGCCGTGAACACCCGATCCGCGAAGAGCGCGCCGTGGCGCGCGAGGATCTCGGCGATCCGCGACACCGGACACACGTCGATTCCGAGCCCGACGATCACGTCTCCCCCATCGCCTCGCGCATCTGCCGCACGGCGGCCTCGAGCCCGACGAACACGGCGCGCGCGATGATCGAGTGGCCGATGTTCAGCTCCGCCACCTCATGGATCCCAGAGACCGGGCGCACGTTGTGGTAGTGCAGGCCGTGCCCGGCGGCCACGTCGAGCCCGAGATCCGCGGCGATCGCCGCCGCCTCCCGCAGCCTCTCGAGCTCCCGCCCGACGTGATCCCGCGGCGCGTTGCAGTACTCGCCGGTGTGCAGCTCGACGACCTCGGCGCCGGCCGCGCGGCTCGCCTCGATCTCCTTGCGGATCGGATCGACGAAAAGGCTCACCCGGATGCCGGCGCCCTTGAGCTTCGCGATGGCGCCCCCGAGCGCCACGGCGTCCCTGACGACCGCGAGGCCGCCCTCGGTCGTCCGCTCCTCGCGCTTCTCCGGCACGAGCGTGCACATGTCCGGCAGGACGCGGCAGGCGATCCCCACCATCTCGTCGGTCGCGGCCATCTCCAGGTTCAGGACCGTCGTGACGACCTTCCGCATCAGCTCGAGATCCCGGTCCACGATGTGGCGGCGATCCTCGCGGAGGTGGATCGTGATCCCCTGCGCGCCGGCCGTCTCGCAGATCGAGGCGGCCGGGATCGGATCCGGATAGGCGGCGCCTCGCGCCTGGCGCAGCGTGGCCACGTGGTCGACGTTCACGTGCAGTCTCGTCATGGCTTCATCGGCTCCGGCTTGTCCTGGAGCTCGGGCTCCGGCTCCTGCTCGTCGACGAGCTCCCGGTGCTCGTCCCACAGCTCGGTGAACTCGTGGAGGGACGGGAGGTCGGCGAGCGACTTTAGGCCGAACAGCGCGAGGAACTCCGCGGTCGTCCCGTAGATCATGGGGCGCCCCGGCTCCTCCTTCCGCCCGAGCACGCGGACGAGCCCCTTCTCGAAGAGGAACTTCAGCGTGCCGCCCGAGTCGACGCGCCGGATCTCCTCGATGTCCACCCGCGTGATCGGCTGGCGGTACGCGACGATCGCCAGCGTCTCGAGCGCCGGGCGGCTCATGCGCATCGGCTTGATCTTGATCGCCGCGCGGACGATCGGCGCGTTCTCCGGGTTCGTGTGGAACTGGAAGCCGCCCGAGACCTCGGACAGGAGGATGCCCCGCCCCTCGTACGAGGCCGTCAGCTTCTGCACGAGCTCGCGAACCCGCTTCCCGTCGAGGCACAGGACCCTGGCCAGCCGGCGGACGGAGATCGGCTCCGGGTAGGCGAAGATCAGGCTCTCGAGGCGGGAGAGGAGCACCTCCTCGGTCGCGATCGTGCGCACCTGGGCCTGGTACTCCTCGTCCTGCTCGATGTCCTGATCATCCTGCGAAACCTCGTCGAGAGGCGCAGCGGGCGCCTCCGCGACCTCGGGCTCCTTGGCGTCTTCCTGCTCCTGCTCCTTTGGCGGAGCGGGGTTCTCTTCCTCGCCCATCATGCTTCCTCTCCGTTGCTCTCCGCGATGATCTTCACGGCGTCTTCCTGGTCCGCCGCCGCGGAAATGTGGATCTCGCTCTCCGGCCCGGCCTGGTGCAGCTGCGTCAGGCCGAGCTTCGTCATCTCCAGGATCGCGAGGAACGTGATCACGACGTCGCCCCGCGCGGCGTGGCCCTCGAACAGCTCGAGGAACGGCATCCGCTTGCGCAGCCGGAGCATGTCGTAGATCTGGGCGATGCGCGCCGAGATGGAGATGCGCGTCACCGAGATCTCTCGCGAGCCGTCCCCGGCGCCGATGCGCGCGAAGACCTTCTGCAGCGCCTCCATGAGGGCGAACAGCCCCGGCGGCGCGAGATCGCGCTCCTCGGCGGCGAGCTCGACGGGCGGCGCCGTGAACGTGTCGCGCCCGGTCCGGGGCAGGGAGGCCAGCGCCTCGGCCGCGGTCTTGTACTTCTGGTACTCGAGCAGGGCGCGGACGAGCTCCTCGCGGGGGTCCGGCCCGGGCTCGCCGGCCGCGTCGTCCTCGGCGTTCGGATCGGCGGGCAGCATCATCCGCGACTTGATGTACGTCAGCTGCGCGGCCATCTCGATGAACTCGGACGCGAGATCCAGGTTCATCTCCTGCATCAGGTCCATCATCTCGAGGTACTTCTGCGTGATGAAGCCTATCGGGATGTCGAAGACGTCGAGCTCGTGCTTGCGGATCAGGTAGAGGAGCATGTCGAGCGGGCCCTCGAAGACCTGCAGGCTCACGACGTACTGACCGTCCACCGCCCTGATAGGTTGCTCGTTCACCGCCGCCCCCTCAGAAGAAGATCGACCAGAACCGCACGATCGCCCCGCCGATGAAGTACACGGGTCCGCTCAGGAGGCCTCCGGCGAAGTTGATGACGATGATGAACAGGAAGAACGCGATGAGCGAGAACCGCGCGAGCTTCTCCTGCCACGACTGCGGGAGCAGGCGGCTCCCGTCGAGCGGCGGGATCGGCAGCATGTTGAAGACCGCGAGCCCGATGTTCATGAGGAAGATCCGGCCGAGCAGGAGATCGAGCGACATCGCGCCCTTGTCCGCGAGCCCCGCGCTCGCCTCGGCCCCGCCGTGGCCGCGGCTCGCGAGGAACACCAGGATCCCGCCCGTGACGAACGCGAGCACCAGGTTCGACAGCGGCCCCGCGACCGAGGTGATTATCATACCGGTCCGCATCGTGACCGTGCGGCGGAACTTGTACGGCGACACGGGCACGGGCTTCGCCCACCCGATGAGGCCGATGCCGCCGAACACCACGGAGAAGATCGGGATCAGGATGGGGCCGAACAGGTCGATGTGCACGAGCGGGTTGAGGGTCATGCGGCCCTGGGACAAGGCCGTGTCGTCGCCGAGTTTGTGCGCGGACCAGGCGTGCGCGAACTCGTGAACGCTCAGGGAGA
Organism: Pseudomonadota bacterium; assembly: GCA_023229365.1. Classification (NCBI taxonomy): domain Bacteria; kingdom Pseudomonadati; phylum Pseudomonadota; species Pseudomonadota bacterium. The sequence goes on from JALNZK010000158.1 coordinate 4,067, forward strand.
GGATCATCGGCACGAGAACGATGACGATGTCCCGGATCATCGTGGCGTCGAAGTTGCCCAAGCGAACGCCTCCGGCTCGGTCAGTCGAGCTTCGAGATGATCTGGAAGCGGTCGATGATGCGCGACCGCAGGCACCCCCAGACGTTGCAGATCGCCACCTGGTTCCCCTCCACGAGATCGTCGTCGAGGAAGAGGCCGACGAGCTGGGACTCGGGCGTGCAGCCGCACGGCGACACCGGCGGGAGCTCGACGCCGCACTGCGGGCAGGTGACGCGGGTCAGCTCTCCCGGCTCGAAGTCGTTGTCGCCGAACTTCGTGTCGTCCCCGTGGATCGGGCTGAGCACGACGATCCCCTTGTTGTTCCTGCCCTCGACCATGATCGAGATCCCCGGGAAGCCGTTGAAGCGCGCGCCCGACTCCGCGGTCACGAGGTTGTGGCCGTTGGGGCAGAAGACCTGGGTCACCGCGATCACACCGGAGCGCAGCCGGTTCAGTCCGTGGGGGAGGGCCTCGTTCTCGTCGACCGCGATGTCCAGCGTCGTGCCGTCATTGGCGCGGACCTTGTCTGGTGCCTTGTCGCTGCTCATCCCCGGCTCCTCCCGGCGGCCGCCCGCCGCCCCGAAACCACCCGGAATGTACACTAGAAGAACCGGTGGAACCACCGAAACGTACGCCTCTATCGCCTCTCGGATTTCCTCGAGACGACGATCTGCGGCGTCTTCTGCGTGGGGATGTCGCTCGGCAGCCGGCCGCACCCCTCCAAGGCGCGCCAGCGCTCGAGACCGGCGATCGTCTCGGCGATCTCGGCGCGCATCGACGCGGTGCTCATCCCGCGCGAGCGGAGGTCGTCGGTGACCCGCCGGATCATCTCCTCGAGCGTGAGCCGCGGCTCCACGAATCGGCCGTTCCCGTAGCAACGGCGGCAGAAGCTCCCGCTGCGCCGCGCGCGGGAGTCGGTGCCCGCCTCCTCGGGGTGGCGCACGAGCGCCGCGCAGCTCTGGCAGACGAATGTGAGAGACTCTCGAGACATAAAACGCACCTCAATTGGATGCGTCAAGTATGGCAAAGGTGGTTTTTCGGCGCAACGCGAAAATTGCCGTTTTCATGGAACGCGGTCCGGATGAGAGCGGGCGAATCAGAGAGCGACTGGTGGACACGACCCGAGATCGGACGCGCGCTCTATGAGCTTCTTGTCGAACGTCGCCATTCCTTCGGTGTGCTGGCTCCCGGCGAGGTGCAGCGCGTCGGCGAAGTCGAGCCCCTTTTCATGCCACTCGAGCGCGAGCGCGACCCGCGGCGGATCCGAGACGGAGACGTTGGGGAGATCGATCACCTTCCGCAGGGCGCCGCGGATCTCCGCAGGTGGATACTCGTAGGCGTGCCGGAGCACCCACTCGGTTTCGAGAAGCACGGTTTCGCAGATATAGACCTCGCGCTTTGAAAAGAGCGCATACGCCTTCTGGAACTGTGCTTCGTCGTCTCTCGTCAGCAACCGCACGAGGACGTTCGTGTCGAGTGAGATCACGACGGCCGCTCCTTGGCGCCGCGCGCGATCGCCTCGTCCATCTCCTCTATCGTCTTCGCGGAGCCGCTCCACTTGAGGCACCCGGCGACCGCGTCGAGAGCGGACGTCTGCGCCGCTTCGTCCGCCGCCTCTTCGTCGGGGAAGGTGATCTTCACCCGCGTGTTCGGCTTGGCGTTGACCCGCTCCATGGGGTGAACGCTCTTGCCATCATACAGCCCGTCCACGACTCGCATGACCTCCACCCTTTTCCTACGCCGCTTCCGCGACGTTCCAATCGTGAGTATGCCTGAATCTAGACCTTTCCGCATCGGGTGGCACGCGCCTTCATTCTCGCGACACCGCGACGCCCCACGTGCCCGGGCCCATGTGAACGGATGACGTCGAGGAGAGCGGGCTGTAGAGGATCTCGGCATCGGACGGGAGCGCGGCCGCGAGGATCGCGCCGATCTCCCGGACCCGCGTCTCGTTGTCCGTGTACTCGAGCAGGGCGACGAGCCGGCCCTCGCCCGGGTGCGCGGCGACGCGCCGGACGACCTCGCGGATCGCGGCGTCCTCGGATCGGACCTTGGCCCAGGTGATCGCGCCGTCGCCGCCGTGGCCCACGATCGGCCGGACCGAGAGCGCGCCCGCGAACGCGGCCTTGATCCGGCCGACCCGACCCGTCCGCGCCAGGAACTCGAGCGACTCGATGGCGAGGTACTCGCGGCACGTCGCGATCTGAAGCGAAGCGTACGCGACGAGCTCGTCGATGCTCGCGGCGTTCCTCGCGAAGCGGGCGGTCAGGAGCGCCGCGAGCCCCTGCTGGCCCGACGCTGCGCGCGTGTCGAGGATCGCGAGCCGGTCGCGCTCCGGGTGGCCCGCCGCCGCGGCGCGGACGAGATCCTGGGTGCCTGTGTAGGCGCGGCCCACCGCGAGGTACACGGCGCGGCCGGGAGGGGCGAGCAGCGCGTCGACGAAGGCGCGCGCCTCGGCCGGCGAAGCCTGGGCGGTCGTGAACGTGTGGCCTGCGCGCATCCGTGAGAAGAGGACGGCGCGATCGAGCGCGGCGTCGCGCAGCATGGCGCCGGCGGCGCCGACGTAGTTCTCGAGCCTCGCGACGCCCCACTCGGCCGCGAGCGCGTCGTCGAGCGACATCGACGAGTCGGAGGCGACGCGCAGCGCCTGAGCCGAGGCGTTCGCGGAGGACGCCGCGAGCGCCCCGGCGCGCACGAGCCCTGCGGCCATGTCGTCGGCGTTGAACGAGATCACGGCCCCGAGCCGCTGTGCCGCGCGCCGCACCGCGTCGGGCGCCTCGCAGTGCACGTGCAGCTTGAGGACCGAGCCCGAGCGCGCCACATCCACGGAGCCGCCGATCGCCGAGAGCGCCTCGGTCAGCCGCTCGTCCGCCTCTTTGCCCAGCTCGACGACCGCGTCGACGCACCAGCGCGCGTCGAGCTCCTTCGCCCGCGCCGCGTCCGCGAGGAAGCGCGGCTCGATCCGCTCCGCGATCCCGCCGAGGGGGGCCTCGTCGATCCCGCCGCGCCGCCTGCGGATCGCCGCGAGCCCCGCGTCCGGAAGGGCGAGCGCCGGGAGGACTAGCAGCGCGCCGCACGCGAAGACGTGGAAGCCGAGCGCGCCCGAGTCGACCACGCCGGCCTCGGCGAGGCGCGGCAGGAACCTCGGCGTGTCGGCGACGACCGCGGCGAGCCGGAGCTCGAGCTCGCGGTGCGCGCCGAGATCCGGGACGAGCCCGAGCTCCCGGACGATCGCCGGGAGCGCCGTCATCGCCGTGAGAATCGTCCCCTCGACCGGCTTCGCGACCGCGCCGTAGGCGAGATCCCGACCGCGGTCCAGCGCCGCAGCGAGCGCCCCGGCGTCAAAACGATCCGCACCGTCGAGCGCGCCGAGGACGCCGACGAGGTGCTCGGCGAGGATGATGCCCGAGTTGCCGCGCGCGCCCTCGATGAGCGCGCGACCGACGTCCGGGGAGCGCGATCCTATCGCGGCGGCGAGCGCGTCGATCGTGCGGCAGAGGTTCTTGCCCGTGTCGGCGTCGACCACCGGGAAGACGTTGATGCGATCGAGGAGCGCGGCACGGCGCCTGAGATCCGCGGCGCCGGCGAGCATCGCCTCGTACAGGATCTCCCGCGGCGTCACGGCGGGGTCTCCCCGGGCGGCGTGGCGCTCTTGCCGAACCTCGGCCCGTTGCCGGCGACCAGCCGCGCGATGTTCTTGCGGTGCGACACGACGATGAGCAGGGCGAGCGCGCCTGCGGCGCACACGTCGAAGCCGTTGCCGCCCAACAGGTAGGCCGAGACGGGGTAGGTCAGCATCATGCAGATCGAGCCGAGGGAGACGATCCGGAAAGCCGCGAACGCGATGAAGAAGAAGACGCCGCCCGCGAAGACGGTGAACGGGGAGACGACCAGCATCGCGCCCACGGCCGCGGCGACCCCCTTGCCGCCGCGGAAGCCGTGGAACACCGGGAACATGTTGCCGAGGAGGAGCGGGATCGCGGCGAGCGGCGAGAGCGGATCGAGGCCCAGGGCCGAGGCGGCGAAGATCACGGCCGCGCCGCGGGCGATGTCGAGCGCGAGCACCGTCATCGCCGCAGTCTTGCCGGCGACCCGGGCGAGGTTCGTCGCGCCGGCGTTGCCGCTCCCGTGCCTCCGCAGGTCTCCGTGGCCGAGGAGCCGCGCCGCGACGAGCGAAAAGTTCACGGATCCCAGCGCGTAGGCGAAGGCGGCTGCGCCTGCCGCCGCGAGGAGCCAGGTTGTCGTGAGCGCGGGCATGCGGCGAGGACGATACCCGAAAACGGGGAATTGGGGGATGGCCTCGAGAGCGCCGGGTCTGGTACGCTCGGGCGAAGGGGGTGCGGCTTGCCGGAAGCGCACATCGTCGAGCAGGTCGGTCGGGCGAAGAGGCTGATCGCGGGGGCGCTCGCGCTCATGCAGAACCTGGACGCCGAGCCGTGCGCCCCGTCCGCGAGCCGGCACCTCGCCGCGGCGGTCCGCTCCCTCTACACGGCCGAGGTCGAGGGGCTGACCGAGCCCGGGCCCGTCGCGCGGGCGATGGACAGCCTGCGCACCGCCCTGCGCCAGATGCAGGACGCGTGCTCCTCCCGCCCGGAGCTCGAGGCCGCGACGGCGTCGATCGCGCGCGCCCTGGCCGTGCTGTTCCCGCTGCTCGCCGCGCTCGCCGTCCCCCCCGACGAGACGCCGCTCCCGCTCGTCCGGCGCGCGCCAGCGGGCGCGGTCGAGGAGCCGCTCCCGCTGACGAGGCGCCGCGCCACGGCCCCGCTCCCGGAGGAGCCGATCGCGCTGACGCCGAAGCCGCGCGAGACGATGTCGTTGAACCGCCGCGTCGCGTCGCGGCGCGAGGTGGAGGTCGAGATCGGCATCCAGTCCGACACGAACTTCTACTCAGGCTTCTCGTGCGACGTCTCGTCCGGCGGCCTGTTCGTGGCGACCTACGACGTGCCCGCGATCGGCACCGCGGTGAACGTGAACTTCCGTCTGCCCGGCGGCCCGGTCATGTCCGTGGACGGCGTCGTGCGCTGGGTGCGCGACATCAACAGGAACGATCCGGACGCGATACCGGGGATGGGCGTGCAGTTCGGCGCCCTCGAGCCGGAGCAGGTCGAGGCGATCAACCGCTTCCTCGAGGTGCGCCAGCCGATCTTCTACGAGGACTGAACCTCAGAGATCCGGGTAGCACAGGCTGAGGCCGGAGTAGCCCGAGCAGATCATGTTGATCGGGCAGTCCTCATCGACGTCGCAGGTGTACGCGCAGAGCGTCTCGTCCAGGGAGTCGCTCTCGAGGATGCAGCGGCCGACGCCGGAGCACTCGAAATCGACCGCGCAGTCGTCGTCCGACTCGCACGGCTTCGCGCAGATCCCGACGTCGTGGGTCGGGCTGATCGCGCCGCAGACCGAGCCGTCGTCGCAGCCGTCCGCAGGCACGCACGCCGAGGGGTAGCCGGCGCCCATCGAGCGCCCGATCTCGCACGCGTGCGCCTTCTCGTCCTCGTCGCACCCCGCGAGGGCGGGGAGCCCGAGCGCGAGGAGGACCGCGAGCGCCGCCTTCCCGCCGACCTGCATTCGTTCCCTCCCTGACCTGCCCGCGCCCAGAGTACACGCCCGGCCCGCGGAGATCCAGCCGCCTCCTCGAAAACGGAGGCGGTTTTCCGATTGCGCCGCGGCGCTGGTTCGGACACAGTTTCGATCATGCCGGCGAAGAACGAATGGAACGAGATTTACTCGATCGCGCGCTTCCTCAAGGATCGTCTCGGGGATCCGCCGGAGGTCGTCGCGGTGCTCGGCTCGGGGCTCGGCGTCGCGGCCGCGGCGCTCGACGACGCGCGGGGCGTCTCGTTCGGGGAGATCCCGGGGTGGCCGCGCTCGACCGTGGAAGGGCACGCCGGCGAGATGCGGCGCGGCGTCCTCATGGGCGTCGAGGTGTTGTTCCAGCTCGGCCGCGTGCACTGCTACGAGGGGTACGCGCCGGAGGAGGTCGTGCGGCCGGTGCGCGCCGAGATCGCATGGGGCGCGCGGACCGTGCTGCTCACGAACGCGGCCGGCGGCCTGAACCCGGCGTTCCGCGCGGGCGAGCTCATGGCGGTTGAGGATCACATCAACCTGACCGGGCTGAACCCGCTGCGCGGCCCGAACGACTCGGCGCGCGGCCCGCGGTTCCCGGACATGACCGACGCCTGGGATCCGCGGCTCCGCGGCGCG
>JALNZK010000159.1 GCA_023229365.1 Pseudomonadota bacterium
GAACCTGCGGATGCGGCAAGACACGTCACTGAATCGGACGTTTCGGGAAAAGGTTGCCGGAAATCGACCTGAGGCTCCGGGGTGCTCAGGATTCAGGAAGGCGGATCGGCTCACGCAGCTTCAGACTGGAATCACGGAGTCGGGGGCAGGGGGCAGCCTACTTCCCGGCCTTGGCCTTGTCGTAGGCGGCCTTCGCGCCGGCCTCTGCGCCGATGAGGAAGTACGCTGCGCACTCGCCGTCCATCCCGGACTTCATCTTCGCCGCCGCCTTCGCGACGCACTTCTCGACCTTGGCGTCCGCCGCGCCCGCGACGGCGACGTCCTTCGCCTTGCCGCCCGCGAAGCTCCAGCGCACGCGCGGGGCGTCGCCCTTCGGCGCGCAGCGGTCCATCGCCTTCTTCTGCTCCGCGATCGACGCCACGAGCTGCATCGCCGCCATGAACCCCATGCTGGCGAGCCGGCACTCGAGGTCGTTCACCGTCATGTCGTTCACGGACATCGAGCCCACCGTGAGGTTGGCCCCGGGGATCCCGCCGTCCTGATCCGCGCCGCCGCCGGCCAGCTGCGCCTCGATCTCCTTCACCACGTCGCACGAGGGCTGGTAGCCGCCGCCGCACGCCTTCTTGAAGTAGCTGATCGCGGCGTCGCGGTCCTGCGCGACGTCGGCGCCCTCCCAGTAGAGCACGCCCACGTTCTTGCACGCCTCGGCGTTGCCCAGCCCGCACGATCTGTCGAAGAGGCGGAGCGCCTTCGCGGGATCCTTGCCGACGCCGGCGCCCTCGTAGTGGGCCATACCCGCGCCGAGGCACCCTCTCGCCTCGCCGAGATCGCACGCGCGGCCGTAGAGCGCGGTCGATCGGGCGGGATCCTTCGCGACGATCTCGTCGCTCGCGAGCATGGCGGCCAGGTTGAAGCAGCCGACGCCGTTCTCGAGGTCGCACGCCTTCTGCAGGAGCGGGACCGCCACGGCCCCGTTCTTCGCGAGCAGCGCGTTCACGCCCATGTTGTTGCAGTCGTCCCGGTTCGCGCACTCGGGCACCTCGGCCCCGGCCTCGCCCGCCGGGGATGGGGCGGGAGCGGGCTCGTTTGCCGCGGCCGTGTCGCCCGGCTGGGCAGGAGGCTCGGGCGGGGGCTCGGAAGGGGGAAGCGGCGCACCGCCGCAGCCGAGGAGGACGATCGCGAAGAGTGCGAGGAGGGCGCGTTTCATTGGGGGGTCCTTTCCCTTGGGTTGCGGACAACGAGGAGACGACCTTAACACGGAAACGGCGGGCCGGCTTCAGAGAGGAGGTGGCTGGAACGTGCCGCCGGTCGCGGCGGCGAGCTTCGCGAACAGGGCGTCGCCCGCCTCGGTGAAGCTCCTGTAGGAGTCGGTCAGCTCGATCTGCAGGAGCGGCGCCGAGCTGTCGAGCGAGAACATCCACGCGCTGCACCCGAAGATCGGGTAGTCGTCGGTGCCCTCCTTGCAGCGGTAGGCGACGACGTACCGGGTCGCCGCGGCGGTCGGCAGGATCAGATCGGCGAGCCGGTCGTCGTAGCCCCAGGCGTCGCGGTCGTCGATCCAGCGGCGCCGCTCGAACGCCCGCGAGAGCGCCGAGCCGATGTGCAGCTCCTTCGCCGGGGCGTACGGCCGCAGATGCATCCACTCCACGGGGGAGAAGTCGACGTTCGACGCCGGCGAGCTCTCGATGAAGACGGGCGGCGGGTTCAGCCCTGCCGCGGTAGCGGGCAGCGCCGGCCGGTTCGGCGCGTCGATCCATGTCGCGATCGCCGCGTACTGCTGCCTGCGGGCGTCGAGGTGCGCCGAGTAGCGCGCGAGGAGGTCGCGGTTCGTCGGCTGCGAGGTGGCGAGGGCGCCGAGCCCGATCCCGACCGCGAGCCCGATCGACGCGAGGATCGACGGCTTGAGGAGCCCGAGGTCGGTCTCGAACCGCGCCGGGCGGATGCGCAGCGCCGCGATGATCCCGATCGCGACGAGGAGGGCGCCGGGGACGAGGAAGCCGAACCCCGTGTCGGACACTGGGCTGAACGGCGTCCCGTCGCTGTCAGCGGGGTTGAGGAACGGCTTGAGGAAGACGAGGCCGCCGGCCGCGAAGGAGAGGAGGATCGCGTACAGCCGCCGCTTGTAGGCGAGCGCGAAGAGCGTGGCGATCGCCGCGGCGATGCTCCACCCGATCGCCGTCTCCTGCACGGGCCAGCGCCGGAAGACGGTCCACGTCCCGACGAGCGACAGTCCGGCGAGGAGCCCTGCCGGCAGCGGGAAGTACCTGCGCACGACCTTCGCGAAGATGGTCGGCGGCAGCGCCTGCTCCTCGATCGACTTGAGCCGATCGGGATCCGCCGCGAGCTCGGGGAGCGAGCCGAGCACGACCGACGCGCCGCAGTAGCCGCAGATCACCGAGCCGCGATCGACCCGCTTCAGGGAGAGCGGCGCGCCGCAGATCGGGCACTCGGGGGAGTATGTCGTGTCGGTCGTCATGCCGCCGGAACCGACGCTAGAACTCGACGACCGCGCCGGCCTGCGCCGGTCCGAGGATGGGGCGGAACGAGACGGCGTTCTCCTCGCGGTCGGCCTTGTCGCGCCTGGCCGCGACGATCCACCAGATCGTGCCGACGATCGCGAACGCCGCGCCGCCGAACATCAGGACGTTCCCGGTGACGGAGTACTTGCGCACGTCCTCCGCCAGGCCGTCCATCTGATCCATGGGGTCGCCGGTCTTCCGGGCGTACTTCCAGTCGTCGTAGAGCTGGTCCGCCTCCCAGCCGAAGCCGGCGCCGACGGCGATCGCGGCGACCGAGAAGCCGACGAGGATCATCGGCCCGACGTGCAGCCGCGTGTCGACCTCGAGGCGCCGCGCCGGGCCGTCGCCGGACGGTGCCGCCGCCTCGGCGCTGGCAGTCGCGGCGGCGGACGCGAGCGCGGCGAAGAGGAGCAGGGACGAGAAACGGATCATCGCGGGAACCTCCGTCTGCCGCTGTGGTAACGCCGCGCGGTCCGCTGCGCAAGGATCGATTTCGGGCCGCTCAGAGAATTTCCTTGGCCCGGGCGACGACGTTGTCGACCGTGAAGCCGAACCGCTCGAGGCACTCCTCGCCGGGCGCGGAGGCGCCGAACCTGTCGAGGCCGATCACCGCGCCGCGGTCGCCGACCCACCGGGCCCAGCCGGAGGTCGATCCCGCCTCGACGGCGAGCCGCGCGGTCACCGCCGCCGGGAGGACCGACTCGCGGTAGGCGGCGTCGGCCGCCTCGAACAGCTCGAACGACGGCATGGAGACGACGCGGACCGCGATCCCCTCGGCGCGCAGTTTCTCCGCCGCGGCCGCGCACAGGCCGAGCTCGGCGCCGGTCCCGATGAGGACGAGCCGCGGGACGCCCTCGCCGCCGGAGACGACGTACGCGCCCTTCTGCACGCTCAGCGCCGACGTCCCGTGCAGGTTCGGCACGTCCTGGCGGGAGAGGGCGAGCAGGGTCGGGCCGTTCCGGCGCGCCACCGCGACCGCGTAGGCGCCGGAGGTCTCGTTGCCGTCCGCGGGCCGGATCACGACGAGCTCTGGGATCAGCCTAAGCGACGCGACGTGCTCGACCGGCTGGTGCGTGGGCCCGTCCTCGCCGACGGCGATCGAGTCGTGCGTCATCGCGTAGATCACGCCGGCCCGGGAGAGCGCCGACACGCGGATCGCGGCGCGCATGTAGTCCGCGAACACGAGGAACGTCGCGCAGTACGGCACGAGCCCCGAGCCGTGCAGCGCGATCCCGTTGCAGATCGCGCCCATCGCGTGCTCCCGGACGCCGAAGCGCAGGTTGCGCCCTTCGCGGCTCGAGGCCGAGAAGTCCGTGGATCCCTTGAGCAGCGTCTTGTTCGACGGCGCGAGATCCGCGGAGCCGCCGATGAGGCCCGGGACGACCTTCGCGAGCGCGTTCAGGCACGTCCCGGAGTGGGAGCGCGTCGCGGCGCCCTTGTCGCCGGATCCGTAGGAAGGCAGCGCGGCCGCGAGATCGTCGGGAACCTTGCCGGAGACGAGCGCCGCGAACGCCGCGGCGTCCTCGGGGAACCGCTCGCCGTGCTCGGCGACGACCCCGCGCCACTCCCGCTCGAGCGCCTCGCCGTGCGCGACCGCGTCGAGCATGTGCGCGCGGACGTCGTCGGGGATGGAGAACGGCTCGTGCTCCCACCCGAGCGCCGTCCGGGCGGCGGCGATCTCCGCGGCGCCGAGCGGCGACCCGTGCGCGTCCGCGGTGTTCGCCTTCTTCGGCGCGCCGAATCCGATCGTCGTGCGGACGCGGATCAGCGTCGGCCGGCCGTCGTCGCGCGTCGCCGCGTCGAGCGCGGCCTCGATGGCGCCGAGGTCGCGGTCGCCGTCCGCGACGGACAGCACGCGCCAGCCGTACGCCTCGAACCGCCGCGTCACGTCCTCGGTGAAGGCGAGCGAGGTCGGCCCGTCGATGGTGATCCGGTTGTCGTCGTAGAGCGCGACGAGCTTGCCGAGCTTCAGGTGGCCCGCCAGCGAGCACGCCTCGTGCGAGATCCCCTCCATCATGCACCCGTCGCCGAGCAGGGCGAAGGTCCTGTGATCGACGAGCGGCAGGTCGGGCCTGTTGAACCGCGCGGCGAGGTGCGCCTCGGCGATCGCCATCCCCACCGCGTTGGCGATCCCCTGGCCGAGGGGACCGGTCGTGACCTCGATCCCGGGCGTCACCGCGTTCTCGGGGTGCCCCGGCGCGCGGGATCCCCACTGCCGGAACCGCTGGATCTCGCTCATCGGCATGCTCTCGTATCCGGTGAGGTGGAGGAGCGCGTACGCGAGCATGCTGCCGTGGCCGGCGGAGAGCACGAACCTGTCGCGGTTCAGCCAGCGCGGGTTCTTCGGGTTGTGGCGCAGGAAGCGCCGCCAGAGGACGTAGGCCGTCGGCGCCGCGCCCATCGGCAGGCCCGGGTGCCCGGAGTTGGCGCGCTGGATCGCGTCTACGGCGAGAAAGCGGATGGCGTTGACGCAGCGTGCGTCGAGTTCGCGGTTCGTCGCGGAGCCCTTCATCGTCGACCTCCTGTATTCGCCGATTGGTCTAACACCAAGACGGCGGCCGGCGCACCCGGTTTATGAGGGGAGGAATCAGAAAGCGGAGAGCAGGGCGGCGAGGAGGCCGGGCCGCGTCGCCCGGGCCGCGGCCGCGCACGAGAAGGCGCCGGAGTACACGTCGCTCGTGTCGCACAGATCGCCGACGCCGTCCTGGTCCTCGTCCGCCTGATCCGCGTTCGCGGTCTCCGCGCAGTTGTCGCAGAGATCGCCGACCCCGTCCGCGTCCACGTCAGCCTGGTCGGAGTTCGGGACCTTCTTGCAGTTGTCGCACTCGTCGCCGAGCGCGTCGCCGTCCTCGTCGCACTGGTACGGGTTCTGGAGGCCGAGGCAGTTGTCGCAGGCGTCGCCGACGAAGTCGCCGTCCTCGTCGGCTTGGTCCTCGTTCGTGTCGTACGGGCAGTTGTCGCAGGCGTCGCCGAGGACGTCATCGTCGGAGTTGGCGAGCGTGTTGTCCACGTCCTCCGGGCAGTTGTCACAGGCGTCGCCGAAGTTGTCGCCGTCGAGGTTGTCCTGCCCGAAGTTGGGAGCTTCCTCGCAGTTGTCGCACGAGTCCAGGATGCCGTCGGTGTCCAGGTCAGTTGCGTCGGGGACCGGCTCGCCGAACGGGCAGTCGTCGCACTCGTCGCCGATCCCGTCGGAGTCCTCGTCCGCGCCGTAGCTGAACACGTCCATGCAGAGGTCGCAGGCGTCGCCGTAGGCGTCGCCGTCGGTGTTCGCCTGCCCTTCGTTGGAGGACTCCGGGCAGTTGTCGCAGAGGTCTCCGAACCCATCGACGTCGAAATCGAGCTGATCCCAGTTGTCGACTCCGTCGCAGTTGTCGCAGACGTCCGCGATGCCGTCGGTGTCCGTGTCGGTCGCCTCGGCGGCCAGCCCCTCGGTGTATGGGCAGTTGTCGCAGGCGTCGCCCCACTCGTCCGTGTCCGAGTTCTCCTGCCCGTCGTTGTAGACCTCGACGCAGTTGTCGCAGTGGTCGCCGACGAAGTCGAGGTCCCCGTCCGGCTCCACGACGCACACGCTGTTCATCAAGACCGCCTCCATGGAGACGTTCGCTCCGAGCGCCGGGACGCAGGTCATTCCGAGCGACGAGTCGAGGTACGGGCAGGTGGGGGCGCCTTCGCCGGACGAGGTGCACACTCCGCCGCCGAAGTAGTCCTCCGGGCAGGTGTCGCAGACGTCGCCCCAGGCGTCGCCGTCGGCGTTCTCCTGTAGCGGGTTGTAGAGCTTCGGGCAGTTGTCGTACGGGCCGTGATCGCCCACCTCGTGGCCGTCCTCGTCCCAGTCGCCGATCGTGAAGCAGAGGCACGGCTGCAGGCGGCCGCACGTCACGTTCATGGCCGTGTCGTCCGGGAACAGGACCTGCCCGCCGTCGTACATGAGGAGATCGTCGCAGGCGACCTCCAGGCTTCCGTCCGGGCACTCGCCCTCGATCAGCGCGGTGCACGAGTCCTCGCCGTACGGGCCCGCGTCCTCGCCGAAGAAGACGCAGCACGCGCCCTCTGCCTCCCGGCCGATCCCGTTGCCGTTCAGATCCCAATCGCTTTCCGGTTCGGCGCAGACGGAGTCCGAGAAGTCGCCGAGCTCCGACGCGACGAGGCAGCACGGGTCCGCGTAGTTCAGGATCCCGTCGTGATCCTGGTCCCCGTCTACCGGCGCCCCGTCCGGGCACTCCGTGGCGAGGGCGCCGAGCGGCGCCAGGACCGACACGAACGCGAAAACAAGAGGTGCCTTCTTCATGATCCTATTCCTTCTTTACGATCGTGAACTCGACCCGGCGGTTGATCGCCCGGCCCTCCTCCGAGGTGTTCGAGGCCTTCGGCCGCTCGAAACCGTACCCCTCGTACGTTAGTCGCTCCGGGGGCACGGATTTCCCTATCAGGTAGTCGACGACCGCCTTGGCGCGATCATTGGACAGCTGCAGGTTGTACTCGGGGGTGCCCTCGTTGTCGGTGTGGCCCTCGACGCGGATGAGCGCGATCTGTGGGTTCGCGAGCATCGCCTCGGCCACGGCGTCGAGGATCCCGTAGCTGATCGGCGAGATGACGGCCTTGTTGAAGTCGAAATAGATCTTGCTCGACAGGAGGAGCTGCGAGTCCGTGATCTTCACCGTCGGCTTGCCCGGCCCGCCCTCGGGGCAGCCGTCCTCGTCCTGGTAGTTGTTCCGGTCCTCGGCGATGAGCGGGCAGCCGTCGAGCTTGTCCGGCACGCCGTCCGCGTCGTTGTCCCCGTCCGGGCAGCCGTCGTCGTCGGCGAACTCGTCCGGATCCTCGGCGTCGTTCGGGCACTCATCGACCCCGTCGAGCAGGCCGTCGCCGTCGTTGTCCGGATCGATGCACTTGTCGCCGTCCTCGAACCCGTCGACGTCCTCCTCGCCGGCCTCGCAGCTCCGCCGCGTCGGATCCCAAGCAAACCCGAGGAGCGCGCGGAACATGGGCGTGCCGACCGCCGATCCCAGCCCCGGGCCGCCGCCCGCCTCGAGGATCCAGTCGGTCCGCGTGCCGTACTTGACGCCCACGAGCGCCTCCATGGGCGTCTCCTTGAGCGAGTCGAAGTCGATGCCGGCCTCGCCGAACGCCTCCGCCACGATGCGGATGCCGCCGGGCTCGCCGAAGTCGCGGACGTCGAACGCGGCGCCGGCGTTCCAGGTGAGCGCGTGGCGCTGATCGTAGTTGCCGAGGCTCGTGCGCTGGCGGATCAGGAAGCCCGCGTTGAGCCCGACCACGAGCGGGCCGAGGGAGTACGACGCGAGCGCGCGCGGCTCCAGGGTGGGCCCCGCCGTCCCGAGTAGATCCCGGCCCGACGAGGCGTAGTTCCCGACCGGCGCGGTCGCGACCGCCCCGACGCCCAGCGCGAGCCCCTTGTAGTCGAGGAGGCGCGCCTTGAGCTCGATCCGCGGATCGCCGATCCCCGCCGGCTGCAGGTCGCCGCCCGGGTCGCCGCCCTCGCCGCGCTGGTAGGCGACGACCGGCACGGCGAGGCCGACCTCGAGGAACCCGAAGAGCGAGAGCGCGGCCATGAGATCGGCCTGGAGCCGCATGGCGAGTGGGAACCGGACGTCGATTACCTCGCCGCTGGCCTGGTTGACGATCTCGCGCTTCACCGGGTGGTGCGCGTAGTGCGCCACCGCCCCGGCGTTCCACTCGAGGTGGAGCTTGGTGGTCGGCAGCGTCAGGTCGAAGAACGACTCGGAGCTCGTCGACGGGCGGAACACGTCGACCGCGAGCCCGTCGCCCGGCCCGGCCCGGACGGCTTGCGGCAACACGAGGAGCGCGGCGGCGAGCGAGGCCAAGAGGCACGTTTTCAGTGGTGTGCGGTATTTTTCGAACATGAAATAGGTATTCCCTCTCCAAACCGGATATTGTCTTCCCCATCAGATATTCGAGGAGATCGTCGTGTCCAATTATCTGGAGAATAACAGAAATAACGCGAGGCGCGCCACCGGACGGCTCACGATCGCCCTGATCGCGGCGGCGATGTCGACGATCGGCTGCGGCGCCGCGATGATCGGCGGGGACCCGAACCGCCCCGACGAGGGTGTCGCCGAGTCGCTGAACGCGGTCCGCATCGCGGCGGGCCTCCCGCCGCTCGAGAGGAGCGCCGCGCTCGACGCGACCGCCGCGAAGGCGGCGGCCGCCTCCGGCAGGACGGCGGACTCCACGCCGTTGCCGCGGATCGTCGCGGCCGGGTGCTACGCCCGGTTCGCCCTGTCGCACGCGGCCGAGGGGAGGAACGCCGACGACGCCGTCGCTGCGCTGCTCGCCGATCCGCTCGGAAAGAGCAAGGTGCTGCACGCGTCCTTGACCCACGTCGGGCTCGGCTTCGACCGGGGGGGCAGGGTGCTCGTCGCCGACTTCGCGCGGCTCGTCCCGGCGCTCGACCCCGCGGCGGCGGAGGCCGAGATCCGCAGCCGCATCGCGGCCTCGAGGAAGCGCTCGAGCGCCGCCGCGCTCGGCGCGGACGCGAACCTCGACAGGGTGGCCCGGCGCGTCGCGGTCGACTACATGGCGGGCAAGGGGACGAGCGACGCGCTGATCGACGCCGCGCAGAAGGAGATCGGGGGGGCCGGCGTCTCGTTCGGCCGCGTCACCATCGCCTTCCAGGTGGTCGGCGACACCATGGATCTCACCATCCCGGAGCGGACGAACGACCCGGCGCTCGCGTCCCTCGGCGTCGGGATGGCGCAGGGGAACCTCGCCGCGCACGAGCCGGGCTCGATCGCGCTCGTGCTGCTCCTCGCCGAGCCCCAGGGCGCGCTCTCGGAGGAGCGGCCGCGCAGCGATCTGCCGCCGCCCAAGGCGGTCCCGTCGGGCGGCAACGCGGCGGCCAAGGGCTCGCTCGTCGATCAGGCGTGGGTGCTGACGCTCGTCGGCAGCCACGAGAAGGCCGCCGGCCTGTTCGAGCAGGCGTACCGCAAGTCCAAGAAGCCGAGCCTCCTCTACGAGGCGGGGCGCGCCCACGCGCGGGCGGGGAAGAGCGATCGCGCGCTCCAGGCGCTCCGCGGCTACGTCGAGCTCGTGTCCGGGGACGAGAAGGCCGCGGTCGAGGGGATGATCGCGAAGCTCGAGGCCGGCCAGAGCATCTTCGACACCTCCGAGAGCGCGGCCCTGTCGCTGGAGGCGAAGCGGTTCTTCGTCATCGGGCAGCGCCTGTTCGAGCAGGGCGAGTGGGACGGCGCCATCGACGCGTTCCAGCAGGCGTACGCCTACGCGCCGCACCCGGACCTCTTGTACAACATCGGCCTCGCGCAGCTGAAGGCGGGGCGCATCGGCGCGGCGCTCGACTTCTTCACGGAGTACCAGCGCCTCGTGCCCCAGGCGTCCAGCGTCGAGCAGGCCAGGCAGATGTTCGACCTCGGCGTGGAGCTGTACCGCGTCGGCCAGTTCGAGGCCGCGGCGAAGCGGTTCACCATGGCCTACGCCTTCATGCCGGTCCCGGATCTCGTCTACAACCTGGCCCTGTGCCACAAGGCGATGGGGGAGACGGCCGAGGCGGTGCGCCTCCTCCAGGAGTTCCTCGACGCGAACCCGGACACCGCGGATCGCGCGTCGGTCGAGGAGATGATCGGCGACATGAACCGCTGACGGCGTGGCGATACTCTTTGACTGCGGCGCAAATCCGCCTACGATTGTCGCATGAAAAGAACGGGCATCGAATTCGTCGCGCTCTTGCTCTTGGGTGCGTTCCCGGCGTGCCAAACCTCAACAAAGAACGGGACGGACGC
>JALNZK010000160.1 GCA_023229365.1 Pseudomonadota bacterium
GCGAGGAAGAGGCCCGCCATGAACGATCTCACCAGGAGGTTCGGGATCGCGAGCTTGGCCTTGTACGCACCCGCGGTGCAGCATGTCTGGACGATTTCAAACGGCTTGTTCGACATCTCGTTCTCCCTTCTCGGTGATGGTTTCGGGGGTCCCCCGATGCGCCGGCGGGGACTCCGCCGGACGCATGCTCCGCGATTCGCTAACTCTCGGGTCCGATCGTTCCGCCCGTCATGGCGCGGCTTTCTTCGCCCCTTCGCTCTTCCGCAGCCGGCAGGCGCACACCTTGTACTCGGGGATCTTCGCGGTCGGATCGAGCGCCGCGTTGGTCAGGAGGTTTGCCGCGCACTCGGCGAAGTGGAACGGCATGAACACCACCCCGGCCCCGATCCTGTCCGTCACGCGCGCGGTCACGTCCACCTTGCCGCGCCGGCTCTCCGCCACGATCATCTCGCCGTCCCGTATTCCGGATCGCTCCGCGTCCCCGTCGTTGATCTCGATGTACCCGGTCGGCACCTCCTGGTTCAGGATCGCCGTCCGGCGGGTCATCGTGCCGGTGTGGAAGTGGAACATCGTCCGCCCCGTCGTCAGGAGGAACGGGTAGGCCTCGTCCGGCAGCTCGGCGGCGGCCTTGAACTCGATCGCCATCAGCTGGCCCTTGCCGCGGCTGAACTTGTCCTTGTGGAGGTACGGGGTGCCGGGGTGCTCCGGGTTCGGGCACGGCCAGTGCAGCCCGACGGCGCCCAGGCGCTCGTAGGAGATGCCGCCGTAGCTCGGCGTCAGCCGCGCGATCTCCGTCATGATCTCCCTCGGGGATCCGTACTCGAACTGCGTGGAGCCCATCGCCCGGGCGAGCTCGCAGATGATCTGCCAGTCGGCCTTGCTCTCGCCGACCGGATCGATCGCCTTGTGGGTCCACTGCACCCGCCGCTCCGTCGAGGAGACGGTCCCCTCCTTCTCGGCGAAGGACGCCGCCGGGAGGACGACGTGGGCCAGCTCCGCCGTCTCCGTGAGGAAGATGTCCTGGACGACGAGGAAGTCGAGCTTCGCGAGCGCGGCGCGCACGTGCGTCAGATCCGGATCCGCCAGCATGGGGTTCTCGCCCATGATGTACATCGCCCGGAGGTTTCCCTTGGCCGCCTCCGTCGTCATGTCCATGATGGTCAGGCCGGGCTTGGTCGGCAGCGGCGTCTGCCACGCCGCCTCGAACTTCTTCCGGTTCGCCTCGTCGGCGACCGCCTGGTAGCCCGAGTAGACGGGGGGCAAGGCGCCCATGTCGCACGCGCCCTGCACGTTGTTCTGGCCGCGCAGCGGGTTCACGCCGGTCGACGGCCGGCCGACGTGCCCGGTGATCATGGCCAGGTTCGCGCAGCTCTTCACGTTGTCGGTGCCCGTCGAGTGCTGGGTGATCCCCATCGCGTAGACGATCGATCCCGCCTTGGCCTTCGCGAACATCCTCGCCGCCTCGACGATCTGGTTTCGCGGGATCCCGGTGATCTCCTCGACGCGCTCGGGCGGGTAGCCCCGGACGACGCTCGCCAGCGCGTCGAACCCCTCGGTCCGCTCGGCGATGAACGCCTTGTTCTCGAGCCCCTCGGCCAGGATGACGTGCATCATCCCGTTGAGGAGCGCGACGTCCGTTCCGGGCCGCTGCTTCAGGTGCAGATCCGCGAACCGCGTCAGCGGGACCCGGCGGATGTCGTTCACGATGAGCTTCGCGCCCTTCTCCTTCGCCCGCAGGATGTACCGGGAAATCAGGGGGTGCTGCTCGATCGTGTTCGACCCGGTGACGAAGATGCAGTCCGCGTCCTCCAGCTCGCGGATCGAGTTGGTCATCGCGCCAGAGCCGAACGTTGCGGCCAGACCGGCCACGGTGACGCTGTGTCACAACCGCGCGCAGTGGTCGACGCTGTTCGTGCCCAGGACGACCCGGGCGAGCTTCTGCATGAGGTAGTTCTCCTCGTTCGTGCACTTCGCGGAGGAGAGCACGCCCACGCCGTCGGGCGCGGCCGCTTTCAGCTTCTGCGCGACGAGCTCCAGCGCCTCCTTCCAAGTGGAGGCCTGGAGCTTGCCGTTGCGCCGGACGAGGGGGGTGGTCAGGCGGTCCTTGGACGTGACGAACTCGTTCACGTGCCAGCCCTTGATGCACAGCTTGCCCTGGCTGACCGGATGGGACGGCGCGGGGCGCACCCCGACGAGCTGGCCGTCCTGGACCTGCAGGTACATGCCGCAGCCGGTGCCGCAGTAAGGACAAATCGAGAAAACGCTCTCATTCCGCATGGGTCGTATCTCCTCGTGCGATGGCGGCGAACGGTGAAACGCCCTCCGCATTGACACCCGGCTCGTAGCCGAAAAGATCCCGGACCCCCGCCCGCATGGTCTTCTTGAGGAGGCGGAGCGGGATGTCCATGGGACAGGCGTCCTCGCACGCCCCGCAGTCGATGCAGCGGTCGGCGAGGTGCATCATGTGGATGAAATGGAAGAACGGGAAGTCGGGCGGCAGTGCGCCCCTCGGCACGAGGAGATCGCGCTCCATCTGGCACTCGGTGCAGAAGCACATCGGGCAGGCGTTCCTGCACCCGTAGCACTTCATGCACTTGCCGAGGTGGTGCTGCCAGAACGCCATGCGCTCCTCCGGCTCCATCCGCTGGAACCTCTCGACCGCAGGGTCCGCGAAGCTCTCCTCGAGCTTCTCTCCGAACAGCGGGTTGTTCGGATACGGCCGGCCGCAACGACACTCCTCGGCCTGCTCCCTGTCGCAGGCGACCCCGATGATCTCGATTCCGTCCAGGCTCAGCTGGGACAGCTTCGCCAGCTCGAGGAGCGCGCGCTCGTCGCACCCCTTCGCGACGATCCCGAGCTTCAACCCGGGGCGCCGCGCCTTCAGGAGGGCGATGACGTTCTTCTTGCTCGGCCTGCACGTGAACACGAGCCGCTGCTTGCCGCCCAGGACGAGGCTCCGCAGGTCGCCGGCGGAGTCGAAGAACCTGGGGACGGGGGTCCCGTCCTGGTCGCCGAGGCCGTAGACCGAGTCCAGTCGCTTGCCGGTCAGGCGCTCACTGCACAGAGACCGAAGTCCTTCGATCATGTGTCGCTCCTTTGAGGGGGCTCGGCCCCAACTGCTTGATCTCCTCGACGAAGTCCTTCACCACCTCGACGAACCTCGCGCCTTCGGAGGCGGAGACCCACTCCAGCCGCACGCGCCGATGGTCGATTCCGAGGGCGTCGAGCGCCTTCTTCAGCACGGGCACCCGCTTCTCGGTCTGCCAGTTGCCCGTGACGTAGTGGCAGTCGCCGATGTGGCAGCCGCAGACCAGCACCGCGTCGGCCCCCTTCCGCAGCGCGGACATCACCATGAGCGGGCTGACCCTCCCGGAGCAGTTCACCCGGATGCACAGGACGTTCGGCGGGTAGTGGATGCGGCTCGTCCCCGCGAGGTCGGCGCCGGTGTAGGAGCACCAGTTGCAGAGGAACGCCACGATTTTCGGCTCGAAGCTCATGACAGCACTCCTTCGATCTGTGCGAAGATCTGCTCGTCGCTGAACTGCCGGGCCTTGATCGCGCCCGACGGGCAGGCGGCCACGCACGAGCCGCAGGCCTTGCACAGTGCGCTGTTGACGCTGCTGCGCCCCTTCTTCTCGTCGAACTCGACGGCCGAGTACGGGCAGAGCGCGTTGCACATGCGGCAGCCGGAGCACCTCTCCTGGTCGACCTCCGCGAAGACGGCGTCGATCTCGATCTTCTTCCTGGCGATCTTCGCGAGGATGCGCGCTGCCGCCGCCCGCGCCTGCGCGACGGTGTCCGGGATGTCCTTGGGGGCCGCGCACGTGCCGGCGATGTACACCCCCTCCGTGGTCGTCGCGACCGGATCGAGCTTCGGGTGGCTCTCGATGTACCAGCCCTCCTTGTCCTGGCTGATGTTCACGAGCCGCGCCGTCTTGTCGGAGTCGGCGCGCGCCTCCATGCCGACCATCAGGATCACGAGATCCGCCGGGATCTCGATCACCTCCCCGGAGAGCGTCTCGTCGACCTGGATGAGCATGTCGCAGTCGTCCTTGGGCGCGGCCAGCTTGATCACCGGGTGATCGTTCTTCTTGTACATGAGGAACATCGTCTTGGCCTCGGAGCTGTGCTTGTAGAAGTCCTCGTGCCCCTTCCCGAACGCGTGCATGTCGATGTACAGGTCGCTCACGTAGGCGCTCGGGATCGCCGACTTGATCTCGTGCGTGTACTTCAGCGCGGTCATGCAGCAGACGCGGGAGCAGTAGCCGTGGAACTCCTGGCTGCGCGAGCCGACGCAGTGAACGATCGCGACGTACTGCGGCACGCGGCCGTCCTGCATCTGGATCTTGCCCGCGCGCAGCATCGTCTCGAACTCGAACGAGGTGATGACGTTCGGGAGCTTGCCGTAGCCGTAGTGCGTGATCCGCGACGCGTCGAACTCCTTGTACCCCGTGCACACGACGACGCTGCCCACGGCGACCTTCTTGCGCGCGGCCGCGTCCTTGCCGTCCGCCGCGGTCGGCCCGATCGCGGCCTCGAAGTTGCCGACGAAGCCGGTCAGCTCCTTGAGCTCGGAGCCGAGCATCACATCGATCAGGCGGTTCTCCCGGACCCGGGTGACGCGATCGAGCAGCAGGTCCGAGGCGGAGTCGAGGTAGGGGGCGGTCAGGTCCACCCGCGCCAGGTTCCCGCCGAGGTGATCGCCCTTCTCGACGAGGTAGACCGGGTGGCCCGCGTCGGCGAGCTCGATGGCGGCCGTGAGGCCCGCGATCCCGCCGCCGATGACGAGCGTCCGCGGGCACATGTCCACCGACAGCTTCTCGAGCGGCTCGTGGCAGGCGACGCGGAGCACGGCGCCGCTCGCCAGCGCCGCGGCCTTGGCCGTCGCGGCCACCGGGTCGTCGTGGACCCAGCTGCACTGCTCGCGGATGTTGGCCATCTCGAAGTAGTACTGGTTCAGCCCCGCGGTCTGCAGCGCCCTGCGGAACGTGCGCTCGTGCATCCGCGGGCTGCAGGCCGCGACGACGACGCGGTTCAGCTTCTGCTCCTTGATGTCCTGGACGATCATCTCCTGCCCGGGAGTGGAGCACATGTACTTGTAGGTGCGGACGACGGCGACGTGCGGCAGCTTGGCCGCCGTCGCGCACACCGCCTCGCAATCGACCACCTTGGCGATGTTCGTCCCGCAGTTGCAGACATAGACTCCGATGCGCGGTTCTTCCATGGGTACGTCTCCTGCGGGTCCCTAGGCGACCCGCGCCGGCTGCGGGCTTCCCGCTCCAACATCCGAGGACGCGCGCGCCTTTGCGCGCAGCCCGTCCGCGACCAGTATCGAGAAGAACATCCCCAACGGCCGATAGGCGAGGTGCGACCACTTGCTGAACGGCACCTCTAGGACCAGCATCGGCACGACCCCGGCCATGTGGACGACATAGACGATGTTCGCCGCCATCTCCTGGCCCGTCCTGTGGAGCACGTGCTGCAGGACCCCGGTCGTCGCGACGTAGAGGAGGAGGAACAGGAAGATCCAGTCCGACTCGTGCGAGTGGCGCGTCTGCGGCCGGTCCTTCTTGATCCGGCTGCGCAGCGAGTAGATCACGGTCGCGATGAGCCCGATGCTCGCGGCGTAGCCGAACGCGTGGTACTTCCAGTCGATCTCGGGGCCGGACTGGACCTCGTGCAGGAAGAACATGATGAGGACGAACATGATCACGTACGAGAGCATCAGCACGAGGTGCACGGCCCAGGGCCCCCGGCTGCCGCACTGGGCGTACCTGGGCTGCGTCAGGAAGTGGTACGGCACCGCGAAGATCGCCTTGAAGTAGGAGGTGAACGGGACGCTGATGTCCTTCCGGCGCAGCACCGTGAACCACCACATGCGGAGGCTGCCGATCCCGAGGAGCAGCACGAGCAGCCCGGCCATGCCCCAGTCGAACAGGTGCACGTCCTCGCTCTGGAGGAACGCCCCCTCGCCGTCGTAGATCGCGATGTCCCCGTGCGTGGAGCCCCAGGCGAAGAAGCCGGCCGCGGTCGCGATCGCCAGGAACAGGATCGCGAAGAGCTCCGCCTTCCACGAGCGGTAGAAGAGCTTCGAGATCCCCGTGAAGTCGTAGCGCGACGTGAGCCAGCGCCTGAGGCTCATCATCGTCTCGCCCGGCTCGGCCTCGCGCGGGCACTGCTCGGAGCACTGCCCGCAGTAGTAGCAGAGCCACGGCTCGAGGGAGCCGACGAGCTTCTCCTCGAGCCCCATCTGCAGCGTCCGCATGCTGCGGCGCGGGAAGATGAACGGATCGCTCGAGTGTGGGCACACCGCGGAGCAGTTGCCGCAGTGGTAGCACTTGCTCACGTCCTCGGCGCCGTACCGCTCGAGCTCGTCGATCAGCTTGGGATTGACCCGGATTGCCATCTTCGCACCTCGTCCTATTGGAGTCGCAGGCTCTTGGCGCGCGCCTCGATGCTCGTCAGGTTCACGTCCGCTCGACTACTCACCGTCTTGCCCCGCGAGATGCTCTTGAGCACGCCCGCGGCGACCGCCGATGCCTGGGCCACGGTGTCGGGGATGTCCTTGGGCGCGTGGCACGCCCCGGCGACGAAGACGCCGCCGCGCTCGGTCTCCGTGGGATCGCCGTTGTAGTTGAGCTCCTGGAACCAGCCGTCGCTCTCCACGGGGACGCGCAGCATCGCCGCGAGCTCCCGCGTCCCCGCCGACGGCACGAGGCCGACGGCGAGGATGACCATGTCGACGGGGAACTCGACGACGCAGTCCTTCACGATGTCCTCGCCCTTGATGAGCATCTGGCCGTCCCTCTCGGTGACCGTGGCCGATCGGCCGCGCACGACGAAGGTCCCCTCGGCCTTGATGCGCTCGGCGAACTCCTCGTAGCCTTTCCCGAACGCGCGCATGTCGATGTAGAACTCGTAGCAGTCCACGCCCTCGAGCTTCTCCTTCACGAGGTGCGCGAACTTGAGGGAGTACATGCAGCAGACCCGCGAACAGTACTCGTTGTAGCTGGAGTCGCGCGAGCCGACGCAGTGGATGATGGCGACGGACCGCGGCGGCGCTCCGTCCGACGCCAGCACCCACTCGTCGATCTTCTTCCGCTTGTTGTGCTGCTTGGTCTTCGTCACGATGCGGCCGCCGGTCGGGCCCGAGGCGTTGGTCATCCGCTCGAACTCGAGCGCCGTGAGCACGTTGGGGAGGACGCCGTAGCCGTAGCGCTCGATCTTCCGCGGATCGAGGACGTCGTAGCCGGTCGCGATGATGATGTTGCCGACTTCGATCTCCAGAGTCTCGTCCTTCTGATCGAGGTTGATGCAGCTCTTGGGGCACTTCTTCGCGCAGGCGCCGCACTTCTTCCCGCCGCTCTGGACGTAGTTGCAGCTCGCCTCGTCCACGAGGAAGACGTTGGGCACCGCCTGCGGGAACGGCATGTACACGGCGTGTCGCTCGGCGATCCCGCAGTCGAACTCGCTCGGCACCCTGACCGGGCACACGTCCGCGCAGACGTTGCACGAGACGCACGCCTTCTCGTCGACCCGGCGCGCCCGCTTCAGGATCGTCACCTTGTACGAGCCCGGTTCGCCGGTGATCCGCTGCACCTCGGACAGGGTCATGAGCTCGATCGACTCGTGCTGGCCCACCGAGACCATCTTGGGGGTGAGGATGCAGGCCGCGCAGTCGAGGGTCGGGAAGGTCTTGTCGAACGTCGCCATGTGCCCGCCGATCGTCCCGGTCCGCTCGACGAGGTAGACCTTCTTCCCGGCGTCGGCGATCTCGAGCGCGGCCTGGATGCCGGCCACCCCCGCGCCGATGATCAGCGTCGCGTGGTTCACGGGCAGCATCTCGGTGACGGCCGCGAGGCTGAACGGCACGCCGCTGCAGGCGCACGCCACGATCGCCTCAGCCCGCTCCGTCGGGCTGGGTCCGCCGCCGCTGTGCTCCCGGAAGGAGGCGAGCCGCACCTCGTGGGGATCCTGGCCCGCCAGCGACATCGCCCGGGTGAAGGCGGGCTTGAAGTAGCCCGGAGAGTCGCCCGCGAGAACGATCCGGCCGATCTGGCGGCGCCGGATCTCCTCGGAGAGCGCCTGCGGATCCAGCCGCGGCCGCCCGACGACGTGCTCGACCAGCTCGACGTCGGAGAAGTTCCGCGCATAGTTGGCCACCGACTCGTAGTTCGTGGCGCCCGTTCCCGACTGGAAGAGATAGACACCTGTCTTCATTTCGACTCCGTTCCTTTCCTCCGCCCGCCCCCGGCCGGGAACGACGCCCGGAATTCCGATCCTCGCCCCGGCGTGCTGTCGACCGTCAGATCGCCCCCGTGCGCCCGAGCGATGCGCCGCGCGATAGGCAGCCCGAGCCCGTCGCCGGGCACGGCCCGCTGCGCCTTTCCCCGGAAGAACGGCTCGAACACCCGCTCCCGCTCGTCCTCGGGGATCCCGGGCCCGTTGTCGGAGACGCGGACCGTCACTCCAGAGCTCTCGGCCGCGGTCGCGATCCGGATCTCGCCCCCGGCCTGCGTGTAGCGAATCGCGTTCGTCACAAGGTTCGCGAACAGCTCCCTGAGCGCCACGGCGTCGCCCTCCACCACCGCGCCGTTCGGCGAGCGCTCGAAGCGGAGGGAGACGGCCGCCGCCTCCGGACCCTTCGACGTCCTCTCGACGAGGGCCTCGAGGAGCGCGTCGAGATCGACCGGCTCGCTCCGCGCGACGCCGGTGTCCTCCTCGAGCCGGACCAGCGTGATCCAGTCGTCGAGCAGGCAGAGCATCTGATCCGCGCGCTCCGCGATCACCTCGATCATGCCCTGCGCCTTCTCGGGCAGCGCGCCCGTGTACCCGTGGAGCACGACCGAGGCGCACTGCCGCAGGGAGGCGAGGGGCGACTTGAGCTGGTGCGCGAGCACCGCCGTCTGCACGCCCCGCATGGCCGAAACTTCCGGTCCGAGGATCCCGGCCCGGCGCACGAGCTGCCGGTGCGCGAGCCCGCGCCGGACCACGCCGCGCAGCTGGTCGGGCTCGAACGGCTTCGGCAGGAAATCGTCGGCGCCCGCCTTCATGGCGCACACCGCGACGTCGACCGTCGCGTAGCCGGTGATGACGATGCCGACCACGTCCGGTTCGAGCTCCTTGGCGCGCTTGAAGAAGTCGATGCCGCTCATGCCCGGCATGCGCACGTCCACCAGCATGACGTCCGGCTTGCGGGACGCGACGAGCTCCAGCCCGGTGCTCGCGTCCGCCGCGGTGAGCACCTCCACGTCCTCGTCGCGCAGGATCAGGCCGCAGGAGTCGCGCATCCACTCCTCGTCATCGACGACGAGCACGATCGGCCTTTGCGCCTCGCGCCCTTCCATCCTTATGGCTCCTCCCGCCCGCCGATGAGCGCCTCGACCCGGCCGAGGAGCACCTCCTCGGCGACGGGCTTCTCGAGGAATCCGTCGACCGGGAAGAGCTCCTCGTCGTCCCGCGGCGAGTACCGGCACGCCGCGTGGCCGCCCATCGCGGACAGGGCCAGGATCGGCGTGTGCTTGAGCAGCGGATCGCGGCGGACCTCCCTCGAGAACAGGAGACCGTCCGTCGCGCTCTCCATGACGACGTCGAGCAGCACGAGGGCGGGACGGAGCGCGCGGGCGATCTTCAGGCCGTCCTCGACCGTCGTCGCGCCGAGGACGGTGAAGCCGCGGGCCTCCAGGATGAGCCGCAGGTTCTCCTGGTACCCGAGGTCGTCGTCGACGAGGAGCACCGTACGGCTCGCGCCGGCTGCGCACCGGGGAGCGCCGACCGCGCCCTCGACGGCCGCCGCGAGCTCGTCCGAATCGGCGTCCTCATAAAGGTAGTAGTAGTAGATGCCGGCGCCGCGGATCCGGGTCTCGAGATCGACCGTGCTCGCCGAAGTCGCGAACAGGATGCGCACGTGCGGATCCACCGCCTTGACGACCGAGACGGCCTGCATGCCCTCCATGTCGCCGACGTCCGCGTGCACGATCGCCAAGCCGAACGCGCCGCTGCGCAGCGCCTTGACCGCCTCGGTCGCCGACTCGCGGACCTCGACCTCGCTCCAGCCCCTGGTGAGAACGGCCCGCAGGAACGCCTCGCGGACGCTCGGGTCCTTGGCCACGATCAGAATGCTTCCGCGCGTCATGGGGCGGCCTTCGCGATCTCCTTTGAAACGGGGTGCGGCAGCAGGAAACGTGCCACGGGCCGGTACCGGGGTGCGG
>JALNZK010000161.1 GCA_023229365.1 Pseudomonadota bacterium
AGTGGCCCGCCCGTGTCTTGTACCGCGATGCCGCGGGAGAGACCTTGGGTGGGAGTCAGCGCGATGCCGCGCACGTGATGCGCGTCGAGTTGAGCCAGAACCTCGATGGCGATCTCCCCATCCTTCGCGTGCAGCAGCGAGTAGATCGGTGGCAGATGTGCATCGAACCGCACATCCACGACGCTGCCGCGCACCGAGACGACCACGCCGACGTGCACGGGGCTAGTCTTGTCACTCATGTGACACTACCTTTCCTCCATGCCGCGAGGACGCAGCCTCATCTTCGAGTGCTTCTAGCACCCGCGTCAGCCGCTCATCGATCCGCGAACGATCACAAGAGAACTCGACGGTGCGCTCAGCCACCTCGGCGAGCCATTGCACTTGTTCGCGAAGCGCCCGGCGCCGACTCGGGCTAGCCGTCAGACTGGCGATGGTTTGCAGCGCGCCAAGCATCCGCAGCATGATGCCAACATTGCCGGCGGCGCTGCCTCGAATTTGGTCGAACGATTCGGCCACCAGGCTTGCGAAGGTCGGTGCGATGGTGATCACCCTCAGGTCGCCGTCTTCGTAGCGATGCGCCGCAGGTATGCTCCGGGATGCCAGCCGCGAGAGAATCGCCGTCAGATAGTCCACGCACATCACGGCCGTCGTGGTGTCGTTGGCGCTAGGTGAAAGGGCGCGCAACGCCATGTCCACGATCTGTCTGATACCGAAGGCGGCATCCTGTTCCAGCGTACGGTGGCGGTCGATCTTGTAGGCCGACTGCAGGGCGCCGATGATCTCCTCTTCCAGCGGTTTTTCCAGAGCGAGCGAGACGAGCGAGGTGTTGTCGACCACAAAGTCGCCGATGCCCCGTTCCATACGCACGATGGTCTTGTGCTCTCGCGCCAAACGCAGAAGGGCCGCTCCATCCACGCTCTGGATGTATCCATTCCCCCTGGCGGGGACTGACTGCCAGCCCCGCTCTGGCAGATCAGGAATTGCTGGTTGCTCGTCGTTGTCACTCGGCTCATGTCCAAGTCGTTCTGGGAAGAGCCGGTCAATGGCCAGCATGGTTTCGGCGGCAACCGTCGCAATGATGCTCGAGGCCTGGATCGAAGACGCGATGTGATGAATGAAGAACATCAGAGCACTCACACCGCCGAGCGCCAGCACGAAGCCGAAAAACACTGCCAGGGTTGGAACAAAGGCGCTGTCATCGCCGCCGCGAATGGTTCGCAATACGATCAGGCAATACGTGAAGGTTCCGGCGAAGGTCCCGAGTACTAGCTGCGTGATGCGGCTGCGAATGAAGTTCCGCAGGACTCGCGACGTGTATTGGCTCGACGCCAACGCCAGCACCACCAGGATCATAGAGAACGTGACGCCCACCACGGTCATCATCGAACCGGCGATCGTGGACATCATCCCGCGCGCACCTTCCGCTCCAGCCCCGAAGAGGCGGGGCCATTGGGCGAACCATTCGTCGTTCCCAGCGGAGTCCATTTCGATCAACGCGGTCGCGAGGACGATGCTGCCGCCGACCATCAACGAGGGCACAAACCAGAAGCTCGATCGCAGATAATCCCATAGCCGCCCGTACCTGTTCATGGGTTGTACCCCATTTCCAGTTGCGAATCTCCGGCAAGTGGCCCATCGCTGTCGGCGGGTGCGCCCGTCTGAAAATGTTCCGGGACGTCAAGGCGTGCAACGCCGATCCGGCTGTCGGCCATGCCGTAATAGACGTCGATGCAGTCCGGCAAGCCTAGATCGTCGCGCCGGTCAATACCGGTGGGGAACACGACATTGGGAACAGTGCCGTGGCGTTCCTCCTTCAGCAGCGGTGTCAACACCGGCTCGACCGAACGATAGCGGATCGTGCGCGGATGCTCTTTCGAGAGCACCATCACCCCAGCCGAGTAGCACAGTGGATGCTTGTCCTGGCCCGGCTCCGAAAGTTTGTGAACCCCGTGATAAACAATCAGCCAGCCGTGCCGGGTGAGCACGGGCGGAGTTCCGCTGCCGATTTTCAGCATCTCCCAGTGTGACACGGGCGTCGCGAGCCGGTGATGCGAGTTGAACAGGCCGAGACGGTCCGGCTCGAGGCCCTCCCGGGTCATCGGGCAGTAGGAAATCCAGATACTTTCATGATCCAGATCCACCACACGGGACTCGGCCTGCCGGACGGTTTCCTCCGGACGTGTGCCGGGAAAAAGCGGCCGGTGGAGAATGGCCAGTTGCATTTTTCCGGCATGATTGGGAATGGCCACGGGGAAGAGGCTCGCATCCTTGTTGTCAACATGAACAAAATCGATGCCCTCATACGGTTCGAAGGTTGCCAGTCCCAGACGCTTCCAGTGGAACAAATCCTTAGATACGGCCAGTGCGATCCGCGGGCCGATCGGCGAAAGCGCCGTATACGTCATGACGTAGCTTTGGAACCTTTCCACGAACGTAATGCGGGCATCCTCGCAGCCGCCGCGGCCGTCAGGCCACAGCTCGTATTCCGCTTCCGGCTCCAGCGCGATGCCGAGCCGCTCGACGCCACAGGGATCGCCCGCATCGTTGAATTTCACGCGGGCGATGCCAATGCGGGAATAGTTGTCTTTCGCCACGAGCCGTGGAAAGAGATAAAGTTGACCATCCGGCCCCCGCACCGCCGCCGGATTCAGAACGCCATCGACTTCCATGGGATTGCCTGGCTCAGGCTCCATGATCTGCCCGACACGATGTAAATCAAAGCCGCTCATCGCGCGACCTCCTCGCGGCGGGCGGCGGATTCAATTCCTGCGCCACTGGCCAGGAACGTCTCGATGACGCGTTTGGTTTCCTCCGCATTGTTGACTTGGATGGACACCACGCCCGCCTCTTTGACCGGATAATCGTTCCCGCCTGGGAACAACGCATCGCCGGCGAAAAGCATTTCATCCAGCTCAATGCCGAGGGTGTCCCGGAGTTTTCGGATCCCGTAGGCTTTGTCAATGCCGGGTTTGGTGACATCAACGGAGGTCGTGCCGCCCAAACGCACGGAAAACTCGGGGATCAGTTTGTCGAGGAGCGCCTTGATCTTCTTCCGCTTGGTGAATTCGGGGTCCCATTTTTTCTTTTCTTCGAGGGGAGCCTGCTGCCCCAACGCCGAGAAGGTGATCTGGCTTCCCCGGTCTTCGATGGTTTCTCCCCAGACCGTTACTGCTTTGAAGCCCGCTGCTTCGAGTGCTTGCTCTAGCGAAGTGATGATTTTCTTTTTTTCGTCCGCGGTGAGGTCTTCGGCATAAAGCCGCTGCCAAGAGGAATCAAATTGATAGAACTTCGTCCCGCAGGTCGGCAACAGCGAGAGATTCTTGAGCTTGGCGTCCGGGGAAAGACTGGCGAGCAACTGCGATTCAAATTGCGGCCAGTCGCCGCCGGAAATCACCGCGACTTTGACCTGCCCAAGGAGTGTCTTCAGCAGCGCGGCCATCTCGGCATCGAGCGCGGCTTTGCTTTCGGCCAGCGTGCCATCCAGGTCGAAGACGAAGAGTTTCTTCCCCGGGCTGCGCACCGCACTCATCGCTAAAGCGATGGCTGGCTGGTCGGTGCGCTCATGACTGTTCTTTCGCCTCCCGCTCGCGGATGCGCCTGTGTCGCCCAAACACGGCCACCCGCTCCTCGACCTTGCGGGTGCACTCACGCTCGTTGCCGTCTCAGGTGCGGGGCCATCTGGCGGAACGGACCCCTGTGCATCCAGTGGAACGGCTTCCCTTCCTCGTTGCTCATGGCGTTCTCCTTTGCGGCGGTCGTGCGTGCTCCCCAATCGGATCGGGCGCCCGCGAATGGTAAAAATGTGACTTTCGGTTTCGATGAACGCCATCCGAGCTCCAGGCGGGAACTCGACTGGCCCCCCCGGGGTCACCGGCCGAAAGTCGAAACGTCATCAAGCAGCTTTCGTGCCACCTGCGAGACGCGAGCAACTCCACGGGCTTGCGGCGACGCCTTCGCGGGAGCGCGACCGCGATCCATCAAAACGACGCGCGAGCGGAGGAACGGCCGTTCGATCGCCACCCAGGAGATCCGGGCCAGTAGATAGGTGAACCCCAGCAGGATCACCACGTACAGCGCCTGCTGCGCGGGCAGGGAGAGCTCCGACAAAAGGCCGTTCAGGACGTACTTTTGTGCGGTCGGGTACAGCAGGTGATGAAACACGTACATCGCGTAGCTGTACTTCCCCAGGTGCACGAGGATCCGGTTGGAGAACAGCGCCCGTGCGAACGGATGGGTCAGCGCGAAGTACATGAGGAACGCGAAGAACAGCGCGAACACCGTCGGCTTGAGCTGCCCTCCGCCGGCGATGGCGAGGTAGATCGTCAGCGCCGAGAGCGCCCCGAACCCGACGGCGATCCGCTTCTCCAGGCCCGCGCTGGGGCGAACAGGCGCAAGCGCCAACAGCGCGAGCAGCCCGCCGATGGCGAACTGATCCATCCTGCAGATCGTGAGCAGGTAGGCGCCGTAGGACCACTTGCCCAGATAGTGGTCCGCCACGAATCGCGACGCCAACGCGAGGGCGATGATCCCGACGAGGGCGATGGGCAGGCGTTTCCCGCGCACCCAAAGAATCAGCACCGGCCACACGAGGTAGAACTGCATCTCGACGGCCAGCGTCCAGAAGTGATCGACGACGAAGTAGCGGCTGTGAAGAAGCCAGTCCATCTTCAGGGCGATGGCCACGTTGGTGGTGAAGGTGAGCGGCCACGCCAGGTTGTCGTACCCGTCCAGCGGCGGTCGGCCCGGTTCGACGAAGATCAGGAACAGGACGGCGAGGATCATCACCGCGTAGTACAGGGGCATGATCCGGGCCGCCCTCCTGAGGTAGAAGCTCCGGAAGTAGCCGGGCTGCTCCCGGGTCTTCAGAAGCCCCAAGGTGATCAGGAAACCCGACAGGACGAAGAACAGATCGACGCCCAGATACCCGCTCTGCAGCAGCTTGCCGATCCACGACGGGTTGTCGAGCGTCGCGAGCGCGAGGTGATCGGACAGGACGAGCAGGATGGCGAGCCCCCGCACGCCGTCGAGCGCTTTGAGATGCACGGCCAACCCGGTTCGAACCTCAGGGCTCGATCTTGTCGCTCAGCCACTGGCGCGTCGCCTCGAAGGACGCGACCAGATCGGCGTGGGACTTCCTGAAGCCCGCTTTGATGTCGTTCCAGCCTTCCTCCCCGGCGGTCTCCGCCAGGTTGAGCTGCATCTTCGTCTCGGCCCACTTCGTGCGCAGAGCGTCGAGCTTGATGATGGCGTCGGCCTTGACCGCGCCGTCGGCCCTGTCGACCTTGAGGGCGATCTTGTCCATCTCCGCCTGGATCGCGGTCAGCTCGTTCCTCATGTTGGCGACGAAATCGACCTTCTTCGCGAAGACGTACTCGTCGATCGCCTGCGCCGCCTCCTTCGACTCGGCCTTGGCTTCGGCGAGTTGCGCCGCCGCGATCGCATCGGTCGGCGACGGCGGGATCGCCGCGTTCGCCACCTTCGAGTCGCAGCCCGCCGCGAGCGCGACCGCCAGGAGGAACGTGATGACCAGTATCGCTTGTCTCATGACTCTACCCTTCTTCCCTCAAAGTGGTCGACGGCCCCGGATGATCCGAACGAGGACCACGACCACGGCAATGACGAGGAGGATGTGGATGAATCCCCCCATCGTGTACGAGGACACGAAACCGACAACCCACAGCACGACCAGGACGACGGCGATTGCCCACAGCATGCGCGACTCCCTCCCGGCCGTGGCCTACCCGTGAAAGTTCAGGTGGCCGGTGAAGAACAGCACCACGGCCACCACCAGGATGACGCCGGCCGGCGACCAGCCCCAGTAGGCGCCGCGTGATTGTCCCCACCCGCCGCCGGCGAGCGCTAGGACGAAAAGGACGACTAGGATGATGATGAGCCACATGGTTGCCTCCTTGTTGCTGTCGGCTGCGTTCAGTCTTGGTCGACGAAGCTGAAGCACTCCGGGGCGACGTCGAAAACCATGCAGGCCCAGAAGTCGATGCAGGACTTGTCGACGCACTCCTCGATCTTGTCGTTCGCCTCGCCTTGGTTCTCGTTGCCGCAGTTGTCCTCGATCGACTCGCGGCATGCGGTCACGCAGTCGTCGGCCTCACCGCTGGTGGGGTCCTCGTCGTTGCAGTCGAACTCCTTGGCGCAGTAGTGGCGACAGGCGACGCGCGAATCGAAGTTGTCCGAGGCCTCACAGCCGGAGCTCGTCAGGCCGACGGAGAGCAGCAGCGCGCCCATGACGAGCACGAGCGCGCCGACGCTGCACAGGTGTTTTTCGAGGTGTCTCATCGGTTGGTCCTGTCACTGGTTGGAGGAGATTTTCCCGGATGCGGCCGGATCGCGTTCGATGATGATCTCGACGCGGCGGTTGTTGGCGCGGCCCTCGGCGTTCTTGTTGTCCGCGATCGGGCGCCCCTCGCCCATCCCGTTGGCCTGGATGAGGTCGGCGCCGTAGTCCTTCTGCACGAGGTAGGTGCGGACCGCGTCCGCCCGGCGCTGCGACAGGTCCATGTTGTGGCTGTCCGTGCCCTGCGAGTCGGTGTGCCCCTCGACGGTGATGTGGCGCTCACGGGTCGTGAGCAGAACGGCGGCCACCTGGTCGAGACGCGCCCGCGCCTCGGGCAGCAGCGTCGACTGGTTGGAGGCGAAGAGCACGCTCCCGGAGAGCGTGATGACCATCCCGCGCGGCTCTTCCTTGACCGCGGCCAGCTTGGCCAGCGCCGCCATCGCATCCGCCGCCCGCTTGTCGGCCGCGGCCCGGGCCGTCTTCTCGGCGGCGAGCTGCACCGCGGTCACGGCGCCGGTGTGCTCCGAATCCGCGAGATCCGAGCTCGCCTGGTTCAGATCGTCCTTCGTATCCGCGATGATCTTGCCCTGCATCGCCTGGTAGTCGTCCTTCGACTGGGTCTGGCTGTCCTTCTCGATGGAGATGACGGCCGTCGCGTCGGCGAACTGCACCTTGCGCAGGGCGATGTAGGAGAGGTCCCGCGTCTGGTACGACTCGGGATCGTCCTTGAAGGACTTCTCAGCCTGGGTGAGCGCGAGGTTCGCGACGTGGAGCTCCGCCGGCGCGACCTTGGCCGTGACCCCTGCGGCCGAGTCTCGGTAGGCCTTGCGGGCGGCGGTGAGCTCCTTCGGGACGGTGGTCGCGCAGCTGGCGAGAAGGCCGGCGCACGCGAAGGCGACGAGAATGCTATTCCATTTCATGACTGGTTCCTTTCGTTCGTAGGGGTTCGTTCCCACGGGTCACTTGTTCTCTATGCGGAGCTGGCGCACGCGCTCCACGGCCGCCCGGGCTTCCGTCTTCTCTGCGTCCACGCGGGAGAGCGCGACGGCGAGCTCGGCGTCGGCCTCGGACCGCATCAGCATCGAGTCGGCCTGCGCCTTCTGGTCGTTCGCGGCCAGGGACTTGGCGCGCGCCAGCTCCTCCTTGGCGAGCTGCAGGTGCAGCGACGCCTGCGGCACGCTGGCCGCCCCGACCTCCTCGGCGGCGCGGATCCCGGAGGTGGACGCCTCCGTCTTCAGCGGGGCGCTCGCGCAGCCGGCCGCGAAGGCGGCGGCGGCGAGCGATGTGATTGCGATCTTGAATACGTTTCTCATTCGTAACTCCTTTTGCGTTGTTCCGACTCTCTTCGACCGTTCTCGCGTCTGTTGCCCTTGCGGTTGCTCCCCCTGATGATCCGGACGAGGAGCAGCACGACCGCCGCCACGACCAGCACGTGGATGAACCCGCCCATCGTGGTCGACGTGATCAATCCGATGGCCCAGAGCAGGAGGAGGATGATGGCGATGGCCCAAAGCATGGTTTCATCCCTCCTAGGGCTAGGCCGTCATCTTCTTGAAGGCGAGCTCGAGCTCGTCGCCCGCGCTGTCGAGGCCGGCGGTGAAGCTCTTCCACTCCGCGCCGCCCGCGGCCTTGAGCTCTTCGAGCTTCGCCTGCGCCGCCGTGTGCTTCAGTTTCAGATCGGCGATGTGCTCGAGGTAGTCGGCCTTGATCTCGTTGCCGGTCTCTCCGGCCTTGGCGACGAACTGGTCGAGCTGCGCGCCCCATTTCTTGAGCTGCTTCTCCATCTTCCCGACATGCGCTTGCTTCGTTTTCATGGTTTTCCCCTTCTGTTCCCTTCGTTGCTGTTTTGCCCGGTCATGGGGCGGGCTCGACCACTGTGCTGCCGTCGATGTCGACCGCCGTCTGCGCCATCAGCCTGCCGTTGATCGACGCGCCAGTCCGAAGCGTGATCGACGTCTGGGACAGGACGACTCCCTCGAGATGCGCCGTCGTGTCGAGATCCACGAAACCGGCGACCTGCCAGAAGACGTTCTTCGGCAGCGCCCCACCGGCCAGGAGGAGCTGCGCGCCGCTGCTGACGGTGAGATCCTGGGCGATCTGGAAGATCCAGACGTCCGTCGCGCTGCCGCTGAGGGTGACGTCCGTCGGGATCAGGAGACCGGTGCCCCACTTGTAGACGCCCGCGTCGAGGGTCATCCCGCCGATGTTCCCGGCGCCGAGCTCGGTGACGTCCGGCGCTCGCCCCGCGGCGTCCGTGAACGCGAGCTCCATGTCGCCGACGGCCGTGGTCAGGTCGGACGGGGTGGGCGGCGAGTAGTCGGCAGCGTACACCCTCCCGGTCACCTGCGGTGAGGTGGAGAACTCGTTCGAGGAGTCCATGGTCAACAAGAATCCCGTGACGAAGGTCGCGGCGGCGGGGCTGATCCCGACATCGCCCGTGACGGCCGAGGTCGGCACCGTGGAGATCCCGCTCTTGGCGAGGATCACGAAGCCGCCGGCCGTTCCGGGAGCCGGCGCCCCGGTCGGGTTGTCGGTGTCCGTGTCAGTGTCCGTGTCGACGTCCGTGTCGGCGTCCGTGTCGGTGTCCGAATCCGTGTCCGAATCCGAATCCGTGTCCGAATCCGTCGTGCCCCCGTCGTCGTCTCCGCAGGCGGCGGCGAACGAGAGCAGAAGGAATGCGACTCCCGGTGCAAGAAGACACATTTTTGATCTTGTCATTTTCATCTCTCCTTCGTTTCCTGTGACCGCGTGGCGAAGACCGAGAAAGCGGGATCAGTCGGTGGCGCGGCGCGTTGGTGTCTCGGCACGCGGCTAGAGCAGCTTCCGGGCCAAGGACGTGAATCGAACAAGTTCGGGAAGTTGCACCGCGGGTGTTTCCGGAGGTTCGGTCGTTCCAATCAAAACGAGTCGACGTTTCCTTCATTTTGAAGGGGTGCGGGGGCGGCGCGAGCCGAATCCGGCAGCGAGGAGCTTCGGGCTTTTCGCTACGGGGAAGGCACGGTGATGGTGGCCTGATCCAAGGTGATCGCTTCGGCCTCGGCCCCCTGATTCAGCGCCCTGCCTTCCAGGTTGGCACCGGTGAGCAGCGAGATGGAAGTTCCCGCGATCAGGGTTCCCTTCATGATCGAGCTCGTTCCGAGCGTCACTGTGCTCCCCGCGGTCCAGAAGACGTTCGTGGCCTTTGCGGAGCCGGCCAAGACGACCTGGCTCGTGCTCTCCGTGGTGATCGAGGTTTCGCTCCGGATGATGAAGACGGCGTTCTCGTCGCCCAGCGCATCCAGGTAGAGGATGCCGCCCGGGGAAATCTCGAGCGAGGATCCCGATTCGTAGAGGCCCGGGTACAGCGTCAGCCCGTTGAGATTGCCGGATACCGACGCGGGAGTTCCCCGAGCCGCGGACCTTGCGTTGATGAACGCGATCTCGGCATCGGTTTTGGCTGCCAAGAGAAGGGTCGGGTTGATCAGCGCACAGGCAGGACCCGCCGCATCAACGGCGTACACGCTCCCCGTCACTTCCGGACACGTTAGCGGAACGTCGAACCCGGTGATGTTGGCTCCGGTGTCCGGGGTCAGACCGACATCTCCGATGATCGCGGACGTGGCGATGTTGGTGATCTCCGCGGAAGCCAGGATCGCGAAATTGGAGCTCGAACCCAGGGGCACCGGCTCTTGCACGATGAGCTCGCCCGCGTCCGGTCCCGCATCTTCTCCGGCGTCCGATCCGCCGTCCATTTCGGTATCGGTATCGGTATCGGTATCGGTGTCGGTGTCGGTATCGGTGTCGGTGTCGGTGTCGGTGTCCGTGTCCGTGTCCGAGTCGGTGTC
>JALNZK010000162.1 GCA_023229365.1 Pseudomonadota bacterium
TGCCGCCATCAACCCCGTGGCGACCGAGCTCCCGGCGGACGGCGTGGACCAGAACTGCGATTCTGCCGAGCTGTGCTACCTCGACGGGGACGACGACGGGTTCCGCCCGGACGCGACGGCGACCGTACTGTCGGACGACCTGGACTGCGCGGACTTCGGCGAGGCGATCGGGACGGATCCTGTCACGGATTGCGACGACGACGATGCCGCCATCAACCCCCTGGCGACCGAGCTCCCGGCGGACGGCGTGGATCAGAACTGCGACTCGGGCGAGCTGTGCTTCGCCGACGGGGACGACGACGGGTTCCGCCCGGACGCGACGGCGACAGTGGCGTCGGACGACCTGGACTGCGCGGACTTCGGCGAGGCGATCGGGACGGATCCGACTGGCGACTGCGCGGACGGGGACGCGGCGGTGAACCCAGGAGCGTCCGAGATCACCGGCGACGGGTTCGACCAGAACTGCGACGGCGCGGAGACGTGCTGGCTCGACTTCGACGACGACGGGTACCGCCCGGACGCGACGTCGACCGTGGCGTCGACCGACACGGACTGCGCGGACTACGGCGAGGCGGTGACCGGAGATCCGACCACGGACTGCGACGACGCGATCGCGACGTGCACGACCGATTGCGTGACCGACGTCGACACGGATGGCACGCCGGACTGCGCAGACACCTGCCTCGACGGCGACGGCGACGGCTACGGCGTCGGGACCGGCTGCACGGGGCTGGACTGCGACGACACGGTCGCGTCGTGTTACGTGGCGTGCGAGACCGACTACGACTCGGACGGGGTTCGGGACTGCGAGGACACCTGCATCGACGTCGACGGCGACCACTACGGCGCCGGGACGGGGTGCCTCGGCGCGGACTGCGACGACTTCACCATCACCTGCAACGTCGACTGCGTGACGGATTCAGATTTCGACTTTGTGGAAGACTGCGCGGATTATTGTCTCGACAGCGACGGCGACTACTACGGCTTGCCCGGCGGCGCGGGCGACTACTGCGCCGGCGTCGACTGCAACGACGCGAACCCCAGCTGCTGGACCGCGGGGGTCAACACCCTGATCTGCGACGCGGACTGCACCTCGAGGACGTGCGGCGACGCGTTCGTCAACCCGGTCGCCTCTGAGGTGTGCGACGAGCCGCCGAACCTCGGCGGCTACGACGGCTGCGACGCCTGCACGGCGCTCGGGCCGTACTGCGGCGACGGCGTCGTCCAGGATCCGCCGGAGGAGTGCGACACCGCGATCGATCCCGAGTGCCACGCCAGCTGCACCTGGGACTTCTACTGCGACGAGGTGAGCCCGACCGCGATCGCGAACGCCTCGGACAGCGACCTGTCCGTGTTCGGCGCCGGGTTCGACGACGACATGTTCGTCACGCTGGTCGGCCCGGAGACCGCCGTCGTCGATCCGTACTGGCTGACGGACTCCGGCGCCGTGGCGCTCCTGGAGAGCACGCTCGGGCTCGACCCCGGGACCTACCACGTCTGGCTCACGAACGAGGCCGACGCCGAGACGACCGAGTGTCCCGACACGATCACGGTGGTCGCGACGACCGGCATCACCGTGACCGACGTGGCGCCGGCGATCGCCTGGACCGGGGATCCGGGCAACGGCATCAGCGACGACGCCGTGGTCAGGATCGCCGGGACCGGGTTCCTCGAGGTGCCGCTCGTGCGGTGGGTGAACATCGACGAACCGGGCATCCGCTACGACGCGCCGTACACGTTGTGGGACGGCGGCACGACCCTCACGAGCGTCTGCCCGTCGGAGTCGGAGTCGATGGTGCCCGGGACGTACTATGTCGAGGTGCTGAACCCGCACGTGCCGGCGAGCCCGCTCTCGGATCTCGGCGCGTTCTGGCTCGACGGGACGATCCTCGGCGAGTTCACGGTCACCGCGACGCAGCCGCCGATCATCGGGGATCTCGATCCGTTCCGCTCTCCGGGCGCGTCCCCTGTGACCGTGACGATCAACGGCTCCGGCTTCCAGGCGGGCGCGCAGGTCATCTTCGGCACGATCGTCATGACCAGCGTCGCCGTCGATTTGTCGGGGGCCTTCATCACGGTGGGCGTGCCGAGCATCGGGAACGGCATGTACCCGGTGCGCGTGATCAACCCGGACGGGCAGGAGGACACCTTCTACTACTACCTGGCCACGCCGTCGTCCGACGCGCACCTGTCGGAGTTCGGCCCCATGACCACGCCGATGGCCGTGGCCCGGTGGCGACACGCGTCGATCCAGGGGTTCGATCCGTACGAAAACGCGTACGTCTACACCGCCGGCGGCCTCGGCTCGTTGCTCAGCCCGCCGCCGCCGCCGGACACCAACAACGACGCGCGCCGGGACGTCGAGATCATGCCGGTGAGCAACATGGGCGCGCCGTCGGCGCCGTGGATCGCGAAGAAGTGGGACCCGGGCACCAACACCCACATCGACAACCTGATGAACACGCCGCGCCAGGGCTTCTCGATCTCCCGGTACGGCGACTGGCTGTACGCGGTCGGCGGATGCGACAAGAACACGGCCGAGAGCACGACCGCCTTCCCGGCGCTCAACTCGGTGGAGCGCGCCGAGATCCTGGACAACGCGCACCAACCGCAGGACATCGAGTACGCGGTCGACGCGAGCATCGGGACCCTGCCGCTCGGCTCTTGGTACTACCGCGTCTCCGCCGTCGGCGCGTGGGGAGAGTCCCTGCCCTCCGACCTGCAGCTGGTCTTCAACGGCGAGGGATCGGTCGTGCTCACCTGGGCGACCGTGGCGGGCGCGACCGGGTACCTCGTCTACAGGAACGCGACCGCCGACGGCGACCACGGCGACGTGGGGCTGCTCGCGGTGATCACCACGACGACCACGACCTACACGGACACCGGCGCGGCGCCGAACATGGCGGTGACGCCGCTCCCGCTCGGCTCGATCGGCCCGTGGGTCGCGCTCTCGAGCACGCTCGTCAGCCCGCGCGAGGGGCTCGACACGGTGAAGATCGTGGTCCCGGACGGCGTGGGAGGCGCGTCGCCGTACATCTACGCGGTCGGCGGCCGCACGAGCTCGGCCGTGGGCGCGGCCAGCCTCAGCTCGATCGAGATCGCGCCGATCTCCGATGACGGGAGCCTCGGGGCGTTCAGCACGCTGAGCCATACGATGGTCGTGCCGCGCGGGTTCTTCGCGCTGCTCACGAGCCAGGGCCAGAACTCCTACATCTCGCGCAGCGAGTACTTCGATCCGGACGAGACGATCCACCTGATCGCCACGGCCGGCGACGACGTCTCCAACAACCCGAACAACTCCGGGCTCATGACGTTCGAGATCGCCCAGGTCAACAGCCCGAGCGGCGAGACGACGGACTGGACCGTGCAGTCGCAGGAATGGAACAAGTCGAACCTCGGCCACGACGGGCAGCTGTTCTTCGGCACGATGTTCCTGTTCCAGGCCGTGAGCAAGGAGTCGCGCGGCTCGAACCCCACGCTCAACGGCGGCACCTCGCCACGGTACAGGTACACGCCGACCAACCCGGCGGCGACGATCATCAACACCTACCAGTCGTCCAGCAACGGGCCGTCCAACCGCGCCTACTACCAGACCGTGCGGCTCAAGTCGTTCGTGTTCGTCATCGGCGGCAACGACGGGTCCGGCCCGATCGACCTCATCGACCGCGGCTACTGAGCCGCGGTCCCACCGACCATCCGCCGCAGTTTCTGGACAGAGTGGATGTCGACTTGCGATAATGGGTCCGGGTGGGGGCGACGGAGGTTCGTGTGGCGGACGGCGGATGCACTTCCAATCGTGAGCGGCGCAAGGAGCCCCGATACGCGGTGAGCTGCCGGTGCTGGGTGGAGAAGGACTCGGTGACCCTGTTCGGAACCGTGACCAACCTGAGCGCCAGCGGGTTCTTCCTGCGCACCGTCCCGGTGGTCGCCGAGGGGAGCGACGTCGAGATCCGCCTGAGCCTCGAGCAGGGGGTCGTGATCGGCCGGGGCGCCGTCCGCTGGCGCGCGCAGCCGGACGGCCGCGACGCCGAGCGGCGGAATACACCGCCCGGCATGGGGATCGAGCTTGTCCAGGTCTCCGGCGGGCGCGAGCTGCTCGACACCTACATCGGCCGCAAGTCGCTCGTCCCCGAACCGTGAGCCGAGATGGAAGCCCTCGAGAAGATCATCGACATCTTCCTGCACCTCGACACCTACCTCGACGGGTGGGGCGCCGCGCTCGGGCCGGCGCTGTACGTCGTCCTGTTCCTCGTCATCTTCTGCGAGACCGGCCTCGTCGTGACGCCGTTCCTGCCGGGCGACTCGCTCCTGTTCGCGGCGGGCGCGCTCGCCGCGCGGCCGGACTTCCCGCTCGAGATCGGCTGGCTGGTGGCGTCGCTCTGCGTGGCGGGCGTGCTCGGCAACGCCGTCAACTACTCGATCGGCTACCGCCTGGGGCCCAAGGTGTTCTCGAAAGAGGACTCGTGGCTCTTCAATAAGAAGTATCTCCTCAAGGCGCAGGCGTTCTACGAGCGGTACGGCGGGAAGACGATCGTCCTCGCCAGGTTCGTGCCGATCATCCGGACGTTCGCGCCGTTCGTCGCGGGCATCGGCCGGATGTCGTACAGGCGGTACATGCTGTACAACCTGCTCGGCACGCTGCCGTGGGTCGGCGGCTTCGCGTTTGCCGGCTACTTCTTCGGCAACATCCCGGCCGTCAAGCGCAACTTCCAGTTCGTCGTGATCGCGATCATCGTGATCTCCGTGATCCCGGCGATCGTCGGCTACCTCAAGGAGCGGAAGCGGCCCGCCTGAGCGACGCGGGCGACGATGGCATGGCGAATGACGAAGCAGGGAAAGAGCTCTACCGCCGGGTTCGGAGCGGGCGCGAAAGCGCTCGGCTGCGCGCTCCTGCTGCTGGCGTCGACCTCGGCTTGCGGCGCCGGATCGCCGGCGACCGGGGGCGGCGCAGACCCTATCGCTGTCGAGGCGTCGCCAAAGGGCAGCGCGCCATCGGGGACCGCGACCTGGATCGATCCGGCCACGGGCCTGGAGTGGCAGATCGAGCCTGCGGGGGAGACGATGGGGTGGGAGGCCGCAAAGGAGCACTGCGCGGCGCGGGGCGAGGGCTGGCGCCTGCCCACGGTGAGCGAACTGCGCTCCTTGATCCGCGGGTGTCCGAGGACCCAGACCGGGGGGAGCTGCGAGGTTACGGATCGCTGCCTGCCCTGGAGCCGGTGCCGCAACGACGACTGCGGCGGCTGCGATCCCCGGAACGGGCCGGACGACGCCTGCTTCTGGCCGGGCGAGCTTGCGGGGACGTGCATCTGGTACTGGTCGTCGTCGCCCGACG
Organism: Pseudomonadota bacterium; assembly: GCA_023229365.1. Taxonomy (NCBI): domain Bacteria; kingdom Pseudomonadati; phylum Pseudomonadota; species Pseudomonadota bacterium. The sequence continues at coordinate 5,333 of JALNZK010000162.1, forward strand.
AGGACCGGCCCCTCAGCGCGTGGTACGTCTTCTTCGGCGACGGCAGCGTCAACGTCAACGGCGTCCTCGGCGAGATCCACGTGCGCTGCGTTCGGTAGTGGCGAACGATCGGGTCGATCTCCGGAATGGACCGCTCCCCTCCGCGATTCAGTCGATGAGACCGAGCTCGCGATAGACGCGGGAGAAGTCGACGAGCTCGCCCCCCGGCTGGTGCTGCAGCGAGTTCTCCTGGTCCTTGAGCATGGCGACGACCTTGTCCCGCCCGGCCTTGGTCTTCACGGATTGGCGCGGGGTCTTGCCCTTCAGCAGCGGGATGGGCTCGTCGATCCACGCCTCGATCTGCTGCTGGAAGTACGGCGCGAGGAGCTCGGCCTGGACGTGCTCCGGGATCGCGTCGACCGGTTCGCGTGCGGGTCGCGCGGCATGCTCGGCCATCGCGACGTCCAGATCCTTCATCGAGTCGATCCGGTGGCGCGCCGCGCCGTCGAGCAGCTCGGCGAGCAGCGCCTTCCCGCGTTCGAGCCGCTCGCGCGACTTGGTTTCGAGCGTCATCCTTCCTCGCTCGAGCCGAATCGTGCCGAGGTGCAGCGGGCCGTCGCCGAGCTGCTTGCGCCCCTTGCGGTCGACCCACGTGAACCCGTCGTCGTCCTCTTCCATGTCCGGATGCGCGGCGAGCCTGGCGCGGACCGCGTCGAGGTCGATCACGTCGAACACCGCCTCGCAGAAGACGAGGTCCTCGCCGTCCATGGTCACCATCTTGGGCGGGCGCCAGTTGGCCACGGCCGCGCGCATCGCCGCCTGGCCGGCGGGGATCGCCTCCCGGAGCAGGGCGCGGTCGGGCGTGCCCGGGTGCATCTTGCGGAGCGATCGCAGCTCCTTGGTCAGCGCCTTGAGCATCGTCTCGCGGTGGGTGCGCGGCACGCCGTATCCGGCGCCGGTCATCTCGAAGTGATCGCCGATGCGGACGAGCCAGCCCAGGAAGAGGTCGAGCCTCTTCATCTGGTGGGTGGCGGCCTTCTCGCGCACGAAGACTTCGTCACCGACGACGAGATCGACGACGCGGAAGCCGTGGTCGACCTGGACCTCCTGCACCTCGAAGAGCGACGGCCACGCGGTGTCCCGCAGCGCCTCGAGCGCCTCCACCTCCGCGGCCTTGAGCGCCCAGCCCTGCTCGCGCAGGAGCAGGTCGATCGACCTGTCGCCGTTCGCGTCCGCGTGGCCGTAGGCGAGGTACGCGAGGGCCAGCGGCCCTTCCCACTCGTCGAACGGATCGTCCGGGGCGGCGAGCCGTTCGAACGCCTGGCGCGCCCTGTCTGCGTTCCGCACGGAGAAGTCGAGCAGCTTGCGCAGCGCCGTCTCGTACCCCTCCTTGCCGCCGCCCTGCCGCAGGAAGCCGCAGCCGTCGGGACACTGGACTTCGCGCCTCTGATGCTGGGCGCAGCAACGGGGACAGAGGTTCCCCTCGAGTGCCGGGCATGGGCGCTTGGCGCCGCCGTCTCCGCATCGTGCGCACTTGGCCATGACGCTCGCTAGCCTACCATGTCCCGCGGAAGTTTCGAGAGGCGCCGCGCCTTTCACCCGACGGCGGCGGCCTTCCGGAACACGGCGAGGTTCGCCTCGAGCGCGGCGGGCGGGGCGGCGGATCGGATCGCCGCCTCGGCGACCGCCACGTCGACCCCGGGGACGAGCCCGAGCGCGGCGAGCCGGCCGAGGAGCGCGCTGTTCTGCATCCGCGGGTCCTCGAGCCCGTCGACGAAGACGCGGTGCAGGGCCCCGCGCTTGGCGGCCACGGCCGCGTCGATCGCCGCGACGTCCGGGTAGCGCGCCTGGCCCATGCGCACCGCCACCGGCTGGTACACCGCGTCGTAGTAGAGCAGGGCGCCGCCGTCCCGAAGGTGGCTCTGCGCGGCGCGCAGCCCCTCGAGCCGCTCGAGCGCGATCACGACGTGCGCCTCGCCCTCCGGGATCCGCGGGGTGAAGACGCCCTCCCCGAGCCGCAGGTGGGAGATCACGGTGCCGCCGCGCTGCGCGAGGCCGTGCGTGTCGCACCCGTGGATGACGTGGCCGGCCTTGAGGCACGCCTGGCCGAGCGTCTCGGTGAGCAGGCCGATCCCCTGGCCGCCGACGCCGCACAGGTAGAGGTTCTGGACCGCACCGCTCATGAGGCACCTCCCGGGCGCTGCCGGACGAGCGCCTTGACCGGACAGGTCTGCGCGCAGGAGCCGTCGCCGATGCACAGATCCGCGTGCACGGTGATCGTCCCGTCCTCGGCGCGCACGAACGACGGGCACGCGAACTCGGCGGCGCAGACGTGGCGCTTGTCGCACAGCGCCTGGTCCAGCTTGATGGGCGGCATCCGGAAGCCCGGGTTCTTCCGCCTGGAATCGCGGGTGAACTTGAGCATGCACGGGTGGCGCGCGATCACGACCGCGAACCCCGGGTGCGCCATCGCCTCCTTCACGAGGGCGGTGAGCTTCGCCTGCTCGTAGGCGTCGACCTCGCGCAGGAACTTGACCCCGAGCGCCTCGAAGAGCGGCTTGAACGGGATCTTCGGGCCGACCTCGCCCGAGCCGAAGCGCGGCTGGTGGCCGGTCATCGCGGTCGTGCCGTTGTCCAGCACGACGAGCACGACGTCGTGGTCGTGGACCGCCGCGTTGATGACGCCCGGCAGCCCGGCGTGCAGCAGCGTCGAGTCGCCGATGAACGTCACGACCTTGCGCGACGGGTTCCGGATCGCCATCCCGGAGCCGGTCGAGATCGCGTGGCCCATCGAGAACAGCACCTGCCCGACCTCGTACGGCGGCTGGAAGCCGAGCGAGTGGCAGCCGATGTCCGCGACCGTGATCGAGCTCGCCTCGAGCGCCGCCTGGATCGCGTGGAACGCCGATCTGTGCCCGCAGCCGGGGCACATCTGCGGGAGGCGCGGCGGCGCCGGGGCGGCCGGGGTCGCGAGCGCGGCGGGCGGATCGAACGCGTCCGGCCAGGTCTCGGCGAGGAGCGCGAGGACGCGTCGCGGGCCGAGCTCGCCCATGAGCTGCTCCCGACAGGTCCGCGTGCGGATCGCGGTCTCGAGCCCCGCGTCCCAGGCGATCGCCTTGATCTCGGTCTCCATCACCGGATCGAGCTCTTCGAGCACGAGCACCTCGTCGTGCGCGGCGAGGAACTCCGCGATCCTCCTGCGCGGCAGCGGGTGGCTGAGGCCGAGCTTCAGGATCTCCACGGGCCGCGCGCTGGCGCCTATCACCTCGAGGGCGGCCATCGCCGGGAGCGCGGCGCCGACGACGCCGAGCCGCTTGCCGTTCCACGGGGCGCCGCCGTTCGGCGCGAGCACGGCGTTCGAGGGGGTCGACTCGGCGACCTCGCGCACGGCCTCGAGCTTCTCGAGGGCGCGCCGCTTCAGCGGGAAGACGGTCTTCGTGATCGGGACGTACGGCCCGTTCGCGGCGTCGAACCGCGGCGTCCAGTCCGCGGGCGCGGGGTCGGCGGCGCCGACGGTCACGAGCTCGCGGGCGTGGCAGACGTGGGTGGTCATCCGGAACGCCACCGGCATCGCGAGCCGGCGCGAGAGCGCGACCGCCTCCTTGTACATGTCGTAGGTCTCCTGCGGGGTGGCCGGCTCGAACATCGGCATGTACGACATGCGCGAGAACCAGCGGTTGTCCTGCTCGTTCTGCGACGAGTTCGCGCCCGGATCGTCGCCGAGGAGCACGATCATGCCGCCGATGAGCTGCATGAGCGGCAGCTGGATCATCGAGTCCGACGCGACGTTCAGGCCGACGGACTTGAAGAACACCGCCGAGAGGTGGCCGTTGAGCGACGCGCCGGCCGCGACCTCGAGCGCGACCTTCTCGTTCGTCGAGTACTCGAAGTAGAACGTCCGCGCGGGCCCGGGCACGAGCTCGAGCGCCGCCGCGATCTCGGGCGTCGGCGAGCCCGGGAAGGTGGTCACGACGCGTGTGCCGCTGTCGATCATGGCGCGCGCGGCCGCCCAGTTGCCCATCACGAGATCCGTCCACCCCGCGGGGTCGACGAGCCGGTCCTTGAGCTTTGCCATCCGCTCCCTCCTCTCGCGCCCCTAGAACGGCGCGAAGCCGCTGTCCGCCCAGTAGCCTTCCTTGAGCTCGTCCTGCTGCGCCGTGACCGCGGCGTAGTGGCCGGCCTCCCACGCCGCGAGCTCGAGGAAGAGCCGCTTCACGGAAGGATCGGCCGCCGCCTCGGCCTCCCTGCGGTAGTGCGCCTCCGCGTCCCGCCCGAGTTGCCCCGCGACGGAGAGCGCGGTCATCTCGTAGTGGGCGTCCTTGATCCGGTCGCGCAGCCGCGGCGAGAAGATCGGGCTCGGCCCGGAGAGATCCGAGGCCTGGCCGAGCCGCGCCGAGCCGTCGACGTGCCCCGTCTCCAGGAGCGACCTGTGCTGGGCGCGCAGGAACTCGAAGTGCGCGATCTCCTCGTCCGCGAGCCGCCCGAACACCTCGCGGCCCTTGGGATCCAGGGTCGCGCCCGCGGCCATCTGGTAGAAGTAGTGGCCCTCGCGCTCCGCCTGCATCGCCGTGATGAGGGCTCGCAGGACGTGCTTCTGGTTCTCGTCGGTGATAATCATTCGATGCTCTCCTTTGTGATCAGGTTCTTGGCCACGGCCCGCGTCACGACGAAGAGGAACGCGAGCCCGACGATCAGAGTCGCCGCGAACAGCGCGAACATGCCCCACTGCTCGTGCGCTGGG
>JALNZK010000163.1 GCA_023229365.1 Pseudomonadota bacterium
GACCGCGATCGAGCGCGCCTTCGTCTCGACCCAGCGCACCGCGGCGCCGCCGCGATCGCGGCCCTCGAGGATCTCGGCGAGATCGCCGCGCGCGTCGTGGCAGCGCCCCGCGGCGTGCTCGATCGTCTCGTCGCGGGACGGGAGGCCGCGCAGGCACGACTCCAAGGCGTCGAGCGCCGCGTCGAGCTTGTAGTACGCCTGCCGCGCCGTGGGGGCCGCGTCCCCGAAGTCGAGGCGCGTGCGGCCCGCGTCCAGGTGCCGGAAGCCGGCGAAGAACCTCGCGGACGCCGCCCGGGCGCGCTTCGCGAGCTTTTCGACGCGCGCCGTGATCTCGGGATCGCGCAGCGCCGCGGCGACGGCCTTGACGGCGTCCTCGGCGAGCCTGTCGACGCGCCCGGCGGACACCTTGGTGCTGAAGAACTCGGTCGCCACGTCCTCGATGAGGTGCGCCTCGTCGAACACGACGACGTCGTGGCGGGGGAGGACGCCCCCGGCGCCGCGGGCGCGCGTCGCGAGATCGGCGAAGTACAGGTGGTGGTTGACGACCACCATGCGGGCGCGCTGCGCGTCGAGGCGGGCGCGCGTGACGAAGCACCTGTCGAACGCCGGGCAGCGCTGGCCGATCCGCGTCTCGGCCGAGGAGCACACCTCGCGCCAGAGCGGCGCCTCGTCCGCGAGCCAGTCGATCTCGGCGCGATCTCCCGTCTCCGTCGTCCGCGACCAGGACTCGAGCCGCTCGACGTCGCGCGGCGCGAAGCCGAGCACCGCGGGCGACGCGAGGAGCGCGCCCAGCCGCCGCAGGCAGAGGTAGTTCTCCTGCCCCTTGAGCAGCGCGGCGTCCACGGGGCGCCCGAGCGCGCGGCCGAGGAGCGACAGATCCTTGAAGAAGATCTGATCCTGGAGGTTCCGCGTGCCGGTCGAGACGACGACCCGCTTTTCGGAGATCGCCGCGGGGGCGAGGTAGGCGAGCGTCTTGCCCGTGCCGGTGCCCGCCTCGGCGAGCAGCACGCCCGTCTCGCGCACGACCTTCGACACGGCGCGCGCCATCTCGATCTGGGGATCGCGGCGCTCGTACCGCTCGAGGCATCGGGCGAGGGGGCCGGAGGCGGCGAAGAAGGCGTCGATCTCCATCACAGGACGTAGTGCGCGATCAGGAAGACGACCAGGAGCGCCGTGACGACGAACGCGGCGATCGCGACGGGATCGGCGCCGGTCGCCTTGAGGATCTCCGCCGCGCGGGTCCGCTCGGCCGGCTTGCTTCCCTCCGCTGCGGCGAGCGCCTTGGCGATTTTGCGCGCCTCGAGGAAGTCGCCGCGCTTGTAGCACGCCTCCAGTCGAGCGATGTCGGGCGCCTCGTTCATGGCGGCGATGTTACGCCGGGACGCGCGCGCGGGTCAATTCGGCGCGGCGGGAAGAGCTGTTTGCCTGACTTTAATCGACGAATAACTGGGATGTGGAAGGGGCTGACACCCGTTCTTCCCGTCTACGCGCTAGTCATCGGACAGGGTTCTCACAAGACGAATGCCGTTGTCGTCACCACGGCCTGCCGTTCTTCCCTCTCCCTGTGTTCCAAGACGGGAAAAACACGCAGGTGCACGGTATGAACCGCCACGCTTATCGTGGTGTATGGAACCGTCTCCATTCCCAGTCGGGTCGATGACCGGCGGTTCTTGGCCGACAACCACGTCGAGAGGTAGACCCTCGTAAACGTAATCGGTCCATTCTTTCACGTTTCCCAGCGCGTCGTAGAGACCCCAGCCGTTCTTGTACTTGCCGCCAACCGGTTGCACGGTGTCGGCGTTGCCGCAATACCACATCGCCTCGTCGGCAACCGGGTCGTCGCACCCACCCTCACTTTCGGCATAGCCGGTCGAGATCTCGCCGATCCACGTGGAGCCGGTCGCTCCGGCGCGCGCCGCGTACTCCCACTCGGCCGAGGTCGGGAGGCGGTAGCCTGGGCACTCGTACCAGTCCGTGTACTTGTGTACGTCACCTTCACAGCGGAAGATCTCGGGAAGGATCGTGGGATCGCCCGATGCGACGTTCAGGCACCCATGCTCGAAGAAGTCGCCGTCCGGGCGAACTCGTACACCACCGGAGGGGACTCTACTGGGTGGGACGGCGAAGAGTGGGACCACGGGGACATCTGGGACGACTGGGATCCCGCAGCCCCACCTGTCCCCCAAGTCTCAGTAGTCCCACTCTGCCTTCGTCCCACTGCCGAGAAGGCCGGCGAGGTACTTTCGTCACCTCGGGATGTGCTTTCGTCACCTCGGGAGGAGCTTTCGTCACCTCGGGATGTGCTTTCGCGACCTCGGGATGTGCTTTCGCGACCTCGGGAGGAGCTTTCGAGGAATCGCTAGGTACTTTCGTCACCTCGCGAGGAGCTTTCGTCACCTCGCGAGGGTCTTTCGAGGCATCGCGAGGCGGAGGTGTCACTTTGGGGTGTAGTTCCGATGCCACACGGTGTGACGGAAAAACCACACCGGGCAGCGCGTCAGATCCCGTAAATATGCGGATCACACGCGTTGGCATCGCCGTTGCAATAGCACCTGCTCGACCTCACAACGCTCGACGCACAGGGTGCTGCGAGCCAACAAAAGGAGACCGCGATGCTCAAGAAGAAGACCTGCTACCCTCCGAAGACGTTCGACGACGCGCTGGACGCCCTCGTCCGCCTGTTCCAGGCCAAGGGCTGGACGTTCACGGGCGTGGACGTCGAAAGGCTCGCGACGGACGTCGACGCGCAAAGGGCCGAGCGCTCCGAGCACGACACGCTGCAGAGCCAGTACGCGTCCGCGCACGAGACGTTCGGCGTGAACCAGGAGGCCCGCTACGAGCGGTTCCTCGCGGCCCTGAACGCCGCCCGCGCGGTGTTCCGCAACGACAAGGCGGTGATGGCCGAGCTCGAGAGGTTCAAGCGCAGCACGAGCGGCCGGCCGCGCAAGTCCTCGGATGAGGCGGCGTGACCCGCCTTCGCGCCTGCGGGCGCTTGGGCGCGGCAAGCCCCCGGACCGTCCTTCCCACCGACAGAGGCAGACCGACCAACAGCCGCTCGCTTCGAACGGCGAGCGGCTCCCGCCTTCGCGCTCGGAAGGACGACGCGTCCGGAAGGCGTCGCCGGGCAGCGGCCTCCGCGCCGACCGCGGCACACGCATCCCCGCTGCTTGACCCTCGGCGCTCCGCTTGCTATGGACCGTCCACGTTCTTTTTCAAAGTGATCGTCGTACGGGCAAGGACGGAATGGTTCCGTCCGGGAAGCCGGTGAGATTCCGGCGCGGCCCCCGCCACTGTAACCGGGTACGAAAGCAGCGAGGCCACTGGAGCGAGCTCTGGGAAGGCGCTGCGAGTAGGGAGATCCGGAAGCCAGGAGACCTGCCTCGTGCGACACCTCGAGTCTGCGGGGCGCAAGACCATCGGGTTCCCTGGCGCGAAGAGCTTCGCGAGTCTACCCCCCCTGACGAGAGTCGAATGGCGTGACTTCGGGAGTGGGGTCCGCCGTCATCCAGGGGACCGGAGGTGATCATGGACAAGCTGCAGTCGATTTCGTTGGCGCTGGTCGTCGCGCTCCTCTCGGCATGCTCGGAGGACACCGGCGACGAGGACGCGGGCATCGACTCCGGGACGGACTCGGACACCGACACGGACACGGACACCGATTCGGACACGGACACCGATTCGGATTCCGACGCCGACGCCGGAGCGCTGGAGATCATCGGCGACTACCACGAGGACTGGGGCGCGGCGCACCAGGTGACCGCCGAGGCTTGGACCGTCGTCTTCCCCGGGTACGGGGACGCCGGGCCCACGACGTCCGTCGCGCACATCACGTCGTTCGACAACGGCGCGGACTACCTCGTCGCGCAGAACGACCACGACCTGAGCTACAACCCCGACCTGTGGTCGCGGTACGACTGGACGTACGAGGATCTGAGCGACGGCGGCGTGGATCTCTACTACTGCCAGGTCGAGTACGCGGCGGAGGACGAGGAGACGGCCGAGGCGAACGAGAGCGCCGATCCGGACGACCTCGGCGCCGGTTGCAGCGGGTTCTCCTGGAGCAAGCTGATAGAGGACTGAACCCGCCGCTCGGCCTGCTCCGGGGCGGACCCGCCCTGCAAGTTTTCGGGGAGTCCGCCCCATCGCGCGGCCTCCCATCCTGATCTGGATCGAGGTGGCGCGGTTCAGTCCACTGATGGTCGGATCGCGTTGGCGATGGCGTCGCGCTGCGCGCGCGTCACGCTGTGCAGCTTCAAGGTGACGGCGAACGTCTCCGCCGAGCGCCGGACATCGACGACCTTGCCGCGGAGCGGCTCGGCGCCCGGCTCGCCGAGGCCGACCTGCGCCGGGTCGAGGCTGACGCGCGTGCCGATCGGGACCGGCTCGACGACTTCGATCACGAGCACGTCCCCGGCGGCGGACGCGACGCGCCTCGCCTCGAGCCGTCTTTCCGCGGAGCCGCTCACTTTCCGGGCCCCTTGCGCGCCGCCTCGCGCATCTCCCGGCGCTCGCTCTCGGCGAGGATCTCCTGCCGGTGGTCGTACTTCCTGCGCCCCTTGGCGAGGCCGAGCAGCACCTTCGCGTAGCCCTTCTTGAAGTAGATCTCGAGGGGGACGAGCGTGTACCCCCGCTCGCGGATACGGACGCCCAGGCGCTCGATGACCCGCTTCTGCATGAGGAGCTTCCGCTCGCGACGCGGCTCGTGGTTGAAGTGGCCGGCCTTCTCGTACGCGCCGATGTGCGCGCTCACGAGGAAGAGCTCCCCTTCGCGCCAGATCGCGTAGGAGTCCTTCAGGTCCGCCTTGCCCGCGCGCAGCGACTTCACCTCGGTGCCCACGAGCACGAGCCCCGCCTCGAACGTGTCCTCGATCTCGTAGTCGTGCCGCGCGCGCCGGTTCCGGCACACGACCTTCTCCTCGGTGGATCCCGCGGCGCCCATGCGCGATTTCTAGACCGCCCGGGCCGCGGGCGCAACCTCCGGGCGACGATCGCGCTACATGGTGCGCGCCAGGCACAGGACCGAGACCGCGCCCGCGCCCGCGGCGACGAGCGCCGCCGCGGCGGATCGGACGGTGGCGGTGGTCGTGGCGACGTCGTCGACGAGGAGGACGCGGGCACCCCGGAGCCGGCCGCACGGCCGCGCGCGGAAGACCCCGGCGAGGGCGTCCCGGCGCCGCGCAGCCGTCAGGCCGGCCTGGTGCGGCGTGTCGACCTCCCGGCGCAGGAGCCCGGTGTCGAGGGGCGCGCCGATCGCGCGCGGGAGCCGGCTCGCGAGCAGCGCCGCCTGGTTGAAGCCGCGCGCCCGCAGGCGCCGGGGGTGCAGCGGGACCGGCACGACGAGATCTATTGGCCCCGCGTGCGCGAGCCCCTCCGCGAGGAGCCGCGCGAGCGGCGCCGCGAGCCACGGCGCGGGCCCGTACTTGAACCTCGTGATCGCGGCGGACAGGGCGCCCCCGTAGGCGTAGCGCGCTGAGAGCGACTCGAAGGGCGGCGGCTCCGCGAGGCAGCGGCCGCAGAGGTGGTCGCCGCCGTCGGCCTCGAAGGAGAGGCCGCAGCGCGGGCAGCGCGGGGAGGCGGCGCGGACGAGCGAGCTCGAGCACGCCTCGCAGAAGGCCGCGCGCTCGGCGTCGACGCCCGCGAGCCGGATCGGCGCGTCGCAGGCGGCGCACCGGGGCGGCCACAGGAGGTCGGCCGCGGAGGAGATGAGGCGCAGGAGAGCCATCCCCCGATATCGGACGTTCAGGGAAAAGGTTGACGAAAATCTTCCGAGGCGGCGAGGAGCGCCCGCGCGGCGAGGCGGAGCCGGTCGTCGAGCCGGGCGTCGTCCGGGATCGCCTCGACGAGCCGCCGGTCGAGATCCGGCACGAGCGACAGCGCGATCGCGGTGGGCGTGCACGGGTTCTCGACCAGGGCGATCGCGACCCGCGGCCGGGCCCTCCACTTCGCGCTCAGCCCGATCCTGCGGAGCACGGACGCGGCGGCGGGGCGGCGCGCGGCGATCCGCACGACGTCGGCCTCCGTGAGCTTCGGGTTGCTGAGGAGGCGCGCCGCGACGAGGGGGTGCGGGTCGCGCATCGCGAGATCCATGGTCCTGCGCGACGGGCGAAGGGCGAGCGCCCTGCGTTCGCCGAGGGTGAGCGGCCGCCCGCCGCCGTAGTCCGGCACCGCGAGCTGCGCGTCGTCGTCTTCGGCCTCGACGTCGGCCAGGAGGAAGAGGTCGGTCAGGCGATCCCCTTGCGCCACCGCGGCCTCGCGGGTGTGCGTGAGGTGCTCCGGCGGCCACTCGCCGAGCGCGACCGCGAAGCGCGCGGTCGACGAGGCGACCCGCAGGCGCCGCTCCCGCGAGGAGAAGGCGAGGCCGAGGAGCAGGTCGAAGAGCGAGGAGGCGTCCTCCGGGGAGATCGAGACCACGAGGTCGGTGAACACGTTCGTCCGCTGCGCCCACTCCCGCAGCCCCCCGAGGTGCTCCTTCAGCTCCGCGAGGAGGGCGTCGTGCACCGGGCCGCGGGACATCGCCGGCGGGGCCTACTCCGCGACCTGCGCGGACACGGCGGAGACCTGCAGGGTCAAGGAGCCGCCCTCGTACTCCGGAGGGACGTCGTCGAAGACGAGCTGGAAGGCGGTCGAGCCGTTGGCCGAGATCACGCAGTTGTACAGCTCCCCGGTCTTGGAGCGGAAGTGGCCGGACATCGCTCCTTTCGGGGTGAGCTTGAGCGTCTCGGGGTCGATCGTCCTGCCGCACGGGGCGCGGACCTCCGCGCGGACGTCGTCGGCGCCGCCCACGAGGCGCCCCCGGAGCACGATGCGACCCGCGCCCGTGAACCCCCGGTTGAACACGTCGCCGGTCACGACGAGGTACTGCTCGCCGGTGCTCGCCTTGACGAGGGTGCGCGCCGTGACGACGACGTCGAGGCCGCGCGCCTCGTCGGAGATCCGCTCGCTCTTCTCGCCGGAGAACGCGAACGCGACCTGCGAGCCGAGCTCGTCGAAGGAGAGCGACCAGTCGTTGCGGAAGAGGACGAAGACGAGGAACAAGACGAACAGGGCGCCGATGGCGAAGATGAGCTTGCCGAACGCCTGCGCGCCGCGGCTCTGCGTCTCGAACGGGATCGTGTAGCCGGAGAGCTCGAGCGGCAGATCCTCCTCCCACGACTCGCGCGCGGGCGCCGCCGCCCCGCGAGCGGCGTAGTAGGAGGACGAGACGGGTGCGGCGGGCGACGGTCGCTCGGCCGGTTCTCGCGGCGCCGCCGCGGCCTCGGGAACGGCCGCGCCCGGTTCGTCCGTCTCCGGGATCCGGATTTCGGACGTGATGTCCTCGCCGTCGTCCTGAGGCCCCGGCTGCGGTTCCGCGGGCAGAGCCTCCTCGGCCGGCTTCGACTTGAGGAACGCGAACTCCTGCGGCAGGTGCTGCTGCCCGGTGAACTCCTCGTACCCGGACGGCGCGCGATCCTGCCTCCGCATGAGCGTGAACACGTTCTTGCAGCGGGAGCAGCGCATCTTCCGCGGCTTGTCGGTGACGAGGTTCTCGGGGATGCTGTAGCCGGTGGCGCACTGCGGGCATTTCACTATCATCGCGGGGCTCCTTCGAGGGTCGCTTCGGCCTCGCCCATAGTGCCCACGAAGCGCCGCGAGGACAAGCGAAACGACCGCGGAGCCGCAGACGGCTCGAGCGTGTTGTTGCGCGGCGCGGCCTCGGATAGAGTGCCCCTATGCGCGACAGGGGCAGCTCGAGAATCGAAGGGTTTCACCTCCTCGGGGCGGCGGCGCGGCGCGAGCGGCTGCGGGCCGCGCTCGGCGGGGTCGACGTGGGCGGGGTGCTGGACGCCGGGCCCGGTGCTCCTTTCGCCGAGGCGATGATCGAGAACGCGGTCGGCTGCATCGGCGTGCCGTTGGGCGTTGCCGCGAACTTCACGATCAACGAGCACGACGTCTTCGTGCCGATGGCCGTGGAGGAGCCCTCGGTGGTCGCCGGCGCCTCCAACGCCGCGCGCATGGCGAGGGCCGGCGGCGGTTTTCGCGCAAAGGCCGATCCACCCGTGGGAGCGGCGCAGGTGGAGCTCCTCGAGGCGAGGCCCGGCGCGGCCGGGGCGATCGCGGCGGCCCGCGCGGAGATCCTCGCGCTCGCCGACGCGGCGCAGCCGGAGCTCGTCCGCTTAGGCGGCGGGGCGCGGGACGTCGTCGTGCGGGAGGGCGTCGGCGGGCCGCACCGGCTGGTCGTGCACCTGACGGCCGACTGCCGCGACGCGATGGGTGCGAACACGCTGAACACGATGGCCGAGGCCGTCGCCCCGAGGCTCGCCGAGCTCGCCGGGGCGCGCCGGGGCCTGCGGATCCTGACCAACCTCGCGGACACCCGCCTCGCGCGCGCGAGCTGCCGGGTGCCCGTCGACGCGCTCGCACGGAAGGGCTTCGACGGCGCGTCCGTGGCCGCCGGCGTCGCGGCCGCGTCGCGCTTCGCCGAGGAGGATCCGTACCGCGCCGCGACCCACAACAAGGGGATCTTCAACGGGATCGACGCGCTCCTGCTCGCGTGCGGGAACGACTGGCGCGCGGTCGAGGCCGGGGGGCACGCGTACGCCGCGCGCGGCGGCGCGTACGGCCCCCTGTCGACGTGGGAGGTGGACGGGGATCACCTCTGCGGGCGGATCGAGATGCCGATGGCGGTCGGGATCGTCGGCGGCGCGGTGCGCGTCCACCCGGTCGCGCGGCTGTGCCTCGAGATCCTCGGCGTCGAGAGCGGGAGCGAGCTCGCCATGGTCGCGGTCTCGGTCGGCCTCGCCTCGAACCTCGCGGCGCTCGCCGCCCTCGCGAGCGAGGGGATCCAGGAGGGGCACATGCGGCTGCACAAGCGGCGCGATCCGTAGAAGAGCGCTGCCCCAAAAGGGCGAGAGCTACTCCGTCGGCGGGCCCACTTTGTCGAAGCGCATGAGGAAGATGTCGCTCGTATCGTCCCAAATCGAGTCAGTAAGGGGAAGCTCGATGTCATCGCCGTGGCCGGAGGTCGCGATGAACGGGTCGGAGCCGTACGCGCCGGTGAGCCAGATCGACATACCGTCCATCTGCGCTCCGCCGTACACCATCTCTCTCTCTGTGCCGCCCATTCCGTGCATCCAGAGGATCTCCCCGGTCGCCGAGAACCTTACCAACGCGACGTCCTCCTCGCCCCCGGCGACCAGATCACGCTGTCCGGGATCGTCCCCCTCGAACGCCAGCGATGACCCGAACTTGAAATGGGCCAGAAAGCCCCCCTCGGGCAGAGCCGTGATGCCGATCCCCTCCCTGTACTCGGGTTCATCTACCTTCACCGGCCGCGCCCACTCGAAATGGCCATCTTCAATGTCGTACTGAGCTACGAGCACGCCGATTTCGTCGTCGTCGATAGAGAGATCCGCTCCGTTCAGCTCCGGATCCGTGAGCGCGCGGAAGTAGCCGATGACGGCGACCGACCCGCCGGCCACTGTCTGCGCGTACCAATGTCCATTCTTGGTCACCCCGAGATCCCTCACCCAGGCGAGGCGGCCTTCGGCGTCGTACCTGGCCAGGGACGAGCAATCGTTGGCGTCCTGCTGTAGCGGGCAGTACAGGGTGGTCTCGTTCG
>JALNZK010000164.1 GCA_023229365.1 Pseudomonadota bacterium
ATCGCCTCGCCGAAGTCCGCGCAGTCCAGGTCGTCCGACAGCACGGTCGCCGTCGCGTCCGGGCGGAACCCGTCGTCGTCCCCGTCGAGGTAGCACAGCTCGGCAGAATCGCAGTTCTGGTCCACGCCGTCCGCCGGGAGCTCGGTCGCCACGGGGTTGATGGCGGCATCGTCGTCGTCGCAGTCCGTGACGGGATCCGTCGACACCGCCTCGCCGAAGTCGGCGCAGTCCGCGTCGGCCGACGCCACGGTCGACGTGCCGTCCGGGCGGTACCCGTCGTCGTCGGAATCGAGCCAGCACGTCTCCGCGCCGTCGCAGTTCTGATCCACGCCGTCGCCGGTGAGCTCGACCGCGACGGGGTTGATGGCGGCATCGTCATCGTCGCAGTCCGTGATGGGATCCGTCGACACCGCCTCGCCGAAGTCGGCGCAGTCCGTGTCGGCCGACGCCACTGTCGACGTGCCGTCCGGGCGGTACCCGTCGTCGTCGGAATCGAGCCAGCACGTCTCCGCGCCGTCGCAGTTCTGATCCACGCCGTCGCCGGCGAGTTCGGTCGCCGCGGGGTTGATCAGCTCGTCGTCGTCGTCGCAATCCGCGCCCGTGCAGCCGTCCCCGACCCCGTACCCGTCGTCGTCCACGTCGACACAGGGATCCGTGCAGTCGTCGATGGAATCGGAATCGAGGTCCACCGAACAGTCGACGTTGCAGGTCGCGGCGGCGTCGTTGCAGTCCGGGCCGAGGCACGTGTCGCCCGCCCCGCCCGCCGAGCCGTAGAGGTCGCCGTCCCAGTCCAGGCATGTGTCCGCGCAATCGGCAACGCCATCATCGTCGATGTCGGCCACGCAATCGGTCGTACAGGTCGCAACGTCGTCGTTGCAGTCCGCTCCCGTGCAGGTGGTCCCGGCGCCGTAGCCGTCCGCGTCGACGTCGATGCAGGTGTCCTCGCAATCGGCAACCGTGTCCTCGTCGACGTCGGTCGCGCAGTCGGTCGCGCAGGTCACGGAATCGTCGTCGCAGTCCGCGCCCGCGCAGCCGTCCCCGACGCCGTAGCCGTCGGTGTCGAAGTCGACACAAGGGTCGGCGCAATCGTCGACGAAATCGAGGTCGATGTCCGTTGTGCAGTCGGTGGTGCAGGTGTCGATCGCGTCGTCGCAGTCCTCTCCCGTGCAGGCGGTCCCGAGGCCGTAGCCGTCCCCGTCGACGTCGATGCAGGAGTCCTCGCAGTCGGCGACGGCATCGTCGTCGATATCAGTCGTGCAGTCGGTCGCGCAGGTCGCGGCGTCGTCGTCGCAGTCCCCGCCCGTGCAGCCGGCCCCGACGCCGTAGCCGTCCTCGTCGACGTCGATACAGGTGTCCAAACAATCCATCACGCTGTCGACATCGAGATCGACATCCGGCACGCCGCAACCGCAGACACCCGGCTCGGTCTTTTCCGGATCTTCCGGGCACTCGTCGACGGGGCCGGCATCCGCGTCCGTGTCCGTATCGGTGTCCGTGTCCGTGTCGGTGTCCGTGTCGGTGTCCGTGTCCGTGTCCGTGTCGGTGTCCGTGTCCGTATCCGTGTCTGTATCTGTGTCCGTGTCTGTATCCGTATCGGTGTCGGTGTCCGTGTCCGTATCCGTGTCGGTATCCGTATCAGTGTCGGTATCCGTGTCGGTGTCCGTGTCGGTATCCGTGTCCGTGTCGGTATCGGTGTCCGTGTCGGTATCCGTGTCGATATCCGTATCGGCATCCGTGTCGGTGTCCGTGTCGGTGTCCGAATCAATATCGGAATCGCTGTCCGTGTCGGTGTCGGTGTCCGTGTCCCCGCCGTCCGGATTCGCGTATTTCTTGTCGTCGCCGCAGCCGAAGAACCCCAGGCTCATCAAGGAGCACATCACCCACAAAACCGAATTTCTCATGGCGGATCTCCTTTCACGCGACACACGCAGCTGGAACAAAATATTACACCATTATTGATGTCTTCAATGGGGGTTTTACATTAAAGAACGAAAATGAGAAATCGACTGCGCGCCGCCTCGTCGCGCGCTACCATCTCATCGGTTTCCCGATGCTCGAGAAGATTCTCATCACGGGCGCCCTGACGGCGATCCTCTTGGCCGCTGCTGCGGGTGTCTCCGCCCAAGTCGCGCCACAACCCGCCGCGCAACCGGCGGCCCAGCCCACGACAGACGCGCGGGACGGGTTCGATCTGAGCGCGGACGTCGGCGCCGGCGTGCTCGAGTTCTTCCACCTCGACGTCACCTACCTCACGTCGGGCAGGCAGCTCCGGCGCCTGCTCGCCTTCGGGGTCGGCGTCGGCGGCTTCCCGCTCGACAAGGCGCTCAGCGTCCTGATGAAGACGGACGATCTCAGCGCCTCGGCGCGGATGCAGGGGATCACGCTCAAGGGGAGCGTCGAGACGCAGCTCGTGTCGTTCCGCCTCTTCGGGCGATGGTTCCCCTTCCGGAAGGCGTTCTTCACAGAGCTGTCCGGCGAGGCGTGGCGGCTCCGCGTGAAGACGGTCGGCACCGTGACTTCGGATGACTACGGCGAGCTGATCGAGGTGAAGGCCAAGGCCGAGGTCTGGGTGCCGATGATCGGCCTCCACGGGGGCTGGCGCATCCTGTGGAAGAACGGCGCGTTCCTGGAGATCGCGGGCGGGCTGAACGTCTTCCTCTCTCCGGGCGCCGAGGTGACGCTCGGCGGCACGACGATCGACCAGCTCGCCGGCTTCGAGGAGGCGCAGGCGACCTTGAGCCAGACACAGAAGTTCCTGAGCGACGCGGTCGAGGACGGCGCCAACAGGATTACGAAAAAAGTGAAGGTCTTCCCCACCGGCACGCTGCGGTTCGGATGGGCTTTCGACGCCTGGTGATCTACAATCCGCTCATGAAGAAAATCATGTCGACGACCCTCGTGGCGGCGGCGATCCTCGCGGCGGCCCTCCCGGCGCGGGCCGAAGGCGCGGCGCCCCCGGCGTCCGAGAAGCCGTTCTTCGGGCTCGACGCGGGTGCCAAGGGCGGCGTGGGCGGCAACTACCTGACCCCGCCGGACGACGTGCCCACGGGTGCGATCCTGTACGACGACGGCGCGGGCGGCGTGGGCGGTGGCGGCGGGCTGTACGTCGAATTCCGCGCGCTGTGGGGCCACCTCGGGCTCGAGCTCGACGTGCTGTTCGAGGCGAACAAGAACTGGAGCAACATCGAGTTCAACAACCTCGTGAAGACCGACTGGATCACCCGCTTCAACACCGTGCGCATCCCGCTGCTCCTCGAGGGGAGCGTCGAGAACGACCTCATGCGCGGCTCGCTCGGGATCGGCCCGGAGTTCGTGGTCGGCACCAAGGCGAGCACCGACATCGAGGTCACGGACGGCGCGCAGTACGTCGATGACGCCGACCTGGATCGGGTGCGCGCGCACTTCCGCGCGAAGGAGCAGACCGACACGTTCCTGTGCATCGGCGTGGGGCTCGCGTTCAAGGTCTGGCGCCTCGCCATCTCGCTCGACATCCGGTACGCGTACAACGTCGGACAGCCGAAGGAGTACCTGGATCGCATGAGCTTCGAGGGGACCGGCGACGACGCGGTGACGACCGCCATCGCGTCGAGCACCATGGACCTGCGGCTCCTGCTCGGGATCGCGTACGAGGTGAAGTTCGGGAACTTCTGAGCGGATCGAACCGCGTCCCAACTACTGCAATACGTCTTTCGGACGCACGACCTCGAGGTGCTCGAACCTCCTGAAGTGCGTGTCGAACGTGACGACGCGGCGCACGTCGTGCTCGCGCATCAAAGCCGCGAGGTGGCAGTCGTGGACGAAATTGCCCGCGACGCTCCCGGCCTCGGCCGCGGTCCGCTCGAGCACCGAGAGATGATCCTGTGTCTCCGCGATGATCTCCAGGCGCGGTTGCGTGAGGTAGGGCGAGATCGCGGCGACGGCCTCCCCCCACTTGAGGGGCCTCGAAAAGACCCGCGGGTGCGTTGCGACGCGGAGGAACTCGTAAATGTTGACCCAGCTCAAGCACCACGGTGACGACGAGCCGAGAAGCCTCTCGGCAAAGGCGCGGCATTCGGCGTGCGCCGGAAGCTGCCGGATCGTCGCCGCGAGCAGGACGTTCGTGTCGACGAGGAACCTCACGGTTCGCCCATCGCGGCGTCGAGCGCGTCGCGATCATTGACGTCAACGAGCACCTCGCCGACGTCGTACACCTTGAGCTTGGCGCGCCGCTCGATCTTGTCCGCGGTCTTCTCCTTGAGCGCGAGCCGCAAGAGGTCGTTGACCGTGTGGGCGAGGCTCTTGCGCTCGTCCGCAGCGCGCCGCCTGAGCTTCCGCGCAACGTCGTCCTCCAATGAAAGCGTGGTTCGTTGCATCATGGCACCTCTCTCTATGCATCAATATGCTAACGCTTGGAACGAGAGAAGGCAAGGCCGCGGACGAAGCCCTCAGTACCCTTCGCACAGTGCGGGAGGATCCCCTTCGAAGTACTCCGCCGCCCGCGTGAGGAAGTGGCCGCCGTCGGTCTCGGCGGTGGTCATGCACGTCGCGCCGGCGCCGAACGCGATTCCGAGCGAGCCCGCGGCCGCGAATTCGTCCGGGTGGTCGAAGAAGTAGTCGACCCGGTTGTCCTCGTACTCGTCGCACTCGTTCGGGAGCCCCATGTGACCGTACGGCACCTGCCACCACAGCGGCGCGAGCTCGAGCGCCTCGCCCAGCGCCCGCACCCAGGCGATCGCCTGCTCGAAGTCGGGCAGCGCCGCGTTGGTGTCGTCCCACCAGGCGCCGTCGAACGCCGCGTCGCGGTCGCCCTGCTCCACCACGACGAGATCCGCGTCGGCCGCGCCGATCGCCGCGAGGAACTCGGCGGTCGCCTGCGCGTCGGCCTCGACGTCGAACCCCGGGTCGGTGTTGGAGAAGGCGTCCCAGCCGGCCGCCCACGCCGACGCGTGGAAGCCCACCAGCGCCGAGGGCGCCTCCTCCCGCGCGATCGCCAGCATGCAGCGCGCGAAGCCCGCGAGGTCGTCGCCCAGCTCGTCGCACTCCGGCGCGTCCGCAACCGAGAGGTCGGCCGGGATCGCGGTCGGGTCCGCGTCGACGTGCTGCCCGTAGCCCCAGAGGTCCGGTTCCACGTGGACGATCGTGCGGACATCCGGGCTCTCGTCGATTACCTGCATCAGGAACCGGAAGTCCGCGAGCAGGTCGCGCACCTTGGCGCCGTCCTGGAGCTCGGCGATCTCCGGATCGCCCTCGACGTAACCGGCCACGGAGAACCAGATGTAGTACGTGATCATCGGCACAGCGCCCGCGGCGGCAACCGCCGTGACGAAGTCGGCCACGTACCGACCAGGCGGGTCCAGGTCGTACTGCCAGCAGCCCCACCACTCGCAGCCGACCGCGTTCTCGCACGACGAGCCGTTGACCTCGCAGCCCTCGGCGCAGCTCGCGCACGGGCCGCCCTCGGGCACGTCTCCTGCCAGGTAGCGGTAGCGGAGGTCGAACGGCGCCGCCGTGAACGAGTCGTCCTCCATCGAGCCGCCGAGCGCGAGGTGATCCCACCCGAGCTCCGCGCCGAGATCGCCCGCCGGGCACGCCGCCCCGCCGTCGGCGTCGGAATCGGCGTCCGTGTCCGTATCCGCGTCGGTATCGGAATCGGAGTCCGTGTCCGAGTCCGCGTCCGTATCCGCGCCCGCGTCGCCCGAGCCGTCGCCGTCGCCGCAGCCCCACGCGGCGAGCGCCAGCGCCAGCAGGCTTCCGAGAACAACTGTTCTGTTTTCCATGAAAAAAAAGATCGCACGAATGGCGCCGGCTTGGCTACTCCCGAATTTTCCGCTGCACGAGCTCGACCGCGTCGGCGACCTTGATCCGCTCCTGGCGCATGTCGTCGCGGGTGCGCAGCGTGACCGTGTCGTCCTCCCGCGTCTGGCCGTCCACCGTGATGCAGAACGGCGTGCCGGCCTCGTCCTGGCGGGCGTAGCGCCTCCCGATCGCGTCCTTCTCGTCGTAGAAGGAGTTCACCGACCCGCGCCAGAACTCCTTGACGATCTCGCGCGCCTTGCCCGTGAGCCACTCGTCCTTCTTGACGAGCGGCAGCACCGCGGCCTTGATGGGCGCGAGCCTGGGGTGCAGGCGCAGCACGACGCGGCCCTCGGCGCGGCCCTCCGACGGCGGCTCCTCGTCGTACGCGTCGACGAGGAACATGAGCACCGAGCGCGTGGCCCCCGCCGCGGGCTCGATGACGTACGGCAGGAAGTGCATCCCCTGCTTGCCGGTCTCGGGGTTCGGCCGGTTCGGATCGAAGAAGGTGAGCTTCTTGCCCGACGCCTCCTGGTGCTTGCGCAGGTCGTAGTCGGTGCGGTTCGCGATCCCCTCGAGCTCGTCCCAGCCCCACGGGTACTGGTACTCCACGTCGTAGCAGCCGCGCGCGTAGTGGGCGAGCTCGTCCTTCTCGTGGGCGCGCAGCCGCAGGTTCTCCTTCTTGCAGCCGAGCCGCACGTACCAGTCGAACCGCTCGTCCTTCCAGTAGTCGAGCCACTTGTCCGAATCCTCGGGCGCGCAGAAGAACTCCATCTCCATCTGCTCGAACTCGCACGAGCGGAAGATGAAGTGCTCGACCGTGATCTCGTTGCGGAACGACTTGCCCTGCTGGGCGATCCCGAACGGCAGCTGCAGCCGGTACGTCTGCTGCACGTTGAGGAAGTTGACGAACATCGCCTGCGCGGTCTCGGGGCGCAGGTAGACCGTCGAGTCCTCGGACTCGAGCGGCCCGAGGTTCGTCTTGAACATCAGGTTGAACTGGCGCTCCTCGCTCAGCTCGGGCGAGCCGCACGCCGGGCAGACGTACTTGCGGTCGGCGATCCCCTTGATGGTCTTGCCCTCCTTGCGGTAGGTGACCTCGCTCCCAATCTCGACGACCGGCGCCTTGTCCGCGCGGAACCGCTCCTTGCACAGCTTGCAGTCGACGAGCGGATCGCTGAAGCCGCTCACGTGCCCGGACGCCTGCCAAACGCGCGGCGACATGATGATCGACGCGTCGATCCCGACGACGTCCTCGCGCTCGTGGACCATCGAGCGCCACCACTCCGCCATCACGTTGCGCTTGAGCTCCACGCCGAGCGGGCCGTAGTCGTAGCAGGACTTCAGGCCGCCGTAGATCTCCGACGACTGGAAGACGAACCCGCGCCGCTTGCACAGGCTCACCACCTTCTGCATCACGGGAAGCTCCTCGGTGCCGCGCCTCTTCTTGTCATCGCTCATGTCGTGTGCTCCTTGGAAATGCGTCCGCGGAATCTACTCGACGGCACCCAAAACGTCCAGAGAGCGTCCCGCCCCGCCCCCGGCCGGAATAGCCGCGGCCCCCGTCGCGTCAAAGCGACATGACGCGTCCTTTCGCACTCCTCGTCGCGCTCACGTCCTGCCTCGTCGCGACGGTCTCGGCCGCGGAGCAGCAAGGAGCGCGTCCGCTCGGCGCCGACGAGCTCTCGGCCTGGAAGGCGATCCGCCCTTCCCTCGCGATCCGGACCCGGATCGACGGCGGCCGGCTCCTCGCGAAGAAGGCGGTCGCGATCACGAGCGGCCAGCGGCTCGCCCTCGCGGTCGACGCCAAGGATGGCGCGGCGATCCGGTGGTACCTCGTCCTGCCCGATCTCTCGCGCAACTACGCGAACGCGGCGCCGCCGTGGGAGCCGAACGCCTACACCTGGACCGGGATGGACGCGATCGGCTACGTCCAGATCGAGCTCGTCGGCCTCCGGGACCGCGCGGAGATCGAGCCGTTCGCGGGACCTCCGATCCGCGAGGCGATCGACGCGCTCCCGAACGCCAGCGGCTTCTACCACGCCGACGTCGGCACGTTCTGGTTCGCGGCGGACGTCGCGTTCGACGGGAGGAAGGCACGCACGCGGGGTGCGGCCGACGTCACGGACCGCGGCATCGCGGCGGCGGTCACGCGCGTCGCCGTACGCGGGGACTCGAGCTACAAAGGCGCGCTCGAGGGGTTCTACAACGTCGCGGGGCTGTTCGGCTCCACCACCTACCAGGCGGCGCGTCACATCGGCGCCGACTGCGCGGACATCCTGATGGCCGCCCACGCCGAGTGGCGCAAGCGGCCGCTCGCCACGAACTACAACGTGCAGCAGCTGACCCAGAAGCTCCGGAGGATCGCCGAGCTCGAGGTCGCGGACGGCGCGCCGTCGGAGGCGCTGCGCTGGGGCGGGGAGATCGCGCCCGGCGACTTCATCGCGGTCAAGTACGAGGGGTTCAAGAAGTTCGTCCACGTCGGCGCGCTCGCGAGCGACGACGACGGAGACGGGCTCCTGAGCGCCGCGGATCTCGTCCTCCACGCCGGCCCGGACCCGCTCCACCTGACGCGGCTCGGCGACGGCGCGTTCGACGGCCAGGTCGTGATCCTGCGGCCCGCCCAGCCCGCGCACCGTTGACGCTGACCTGTGCGGATGCGAACATCCGGGCATGATAAGAAATGCCGTCGTCACGATGGGCGCCCTCCTCGTCCTCGATTCTCTCGCGGCATGCTCGTCCGCGGCACCGCCCGCCGCGCCGGAGTCGGCGGCATCGACGCCCGCCGTCGGCGCGGGCGCCGAAGAGACGCCGGCCGAGGCGTTCGAGCGCGCGTGCGGCGCGAGCTCGCGGCTGCCGCGCGTCATCGAAAAGCCGCTCACGAGCCTGGGGCGCAGCCCGCACCTCGCGGCGCTCCTCGACGGCGGGTTCCTCGTCGCCGGCGAGCGGGAGGGCTCGTCCGTGAGCCTCTCCCCCCCGCGCTCCGTCGTCGTCGTGCGGCTCGACTCCGAGGGCACGGTCGCGTGGGAGATCACGCTGGTCCACCCCGCGGGACGGCTCGCCGCCCTGGCGATCGCGGAGACGTCCGACGGCGGGTTCGCGGTGCTCGGGCGCACCGAGCTCACGCGCGAGTCGCGCTCCTACGGCTGGCTGACCAAGCTGGGCGCCGACGGGAAGACACTCTGGCGGGACTTCTTCGACGCGACGAGCGGCATGGACGCCGGGAAGGCCGACAGGTTCCTGCCCAAGCTCGCGCCGTACGCGTTCGAGCGGCTGGAGTTCACCGAGGCCGGGAGGTTCGTCCTCTCGGGCGCGGGCGGTGCGACCGCGGAGATCGACACCATCGGCGCGCTCGGGACGATAACGCCCGGCGGGGGCCCCGGGGGGCCCTTCGAGGAGGAGCCCGCGGCGCAGCTGCCGAGCGGAGGAAAGGCGGTGGTGGCCACCCTGAGGGCGGAGGAGCTCGGCCGGAGCTGCCTGAAGCTGCGCGTGCTCGACGCCGACGGGAAGCTCGTGGCCGAAGAGCCGCTCGCGGCCGAGACGCAGCCCGGCGATCGCGCGGCCGTCGCCGCGGTGGGCGCTTACAAGGTCGCCGTCGCGTTCGCGGACGTCGGAGCGCTCGTGCTCGTCGTGCTCCGGACGGAGAGGTAGGCGCGCGGCGGCGGATCCCCTCGGCCCGCCTTCACGCGGGAAGGCTCAGGAGCACGTTCCGCAGCCTGCCGAGTCGACCTCTTCGACGCAGACGCCGTCCCACGCGGTCTCGCAGCAGTAGGAGTCGAAGGCGCACACGCACGCCTCGATCGTGTCGTCCGA
>JALNZK010000165.1 GCA_023229365.1 Pseudomonadota bacterium
CTCGGCGCTCTCCCTTGGGGACCAAGCAGTCCGCGATTGTGACAGCGGGCGCACTGCCAGGGATCTGCATGGATCCTGGTGGGTCAGGGGAACTGTTACCTCTTGACAGGCTTTTTCATAGAAGGGCAGATGAGCCGCCAAGCGCGAGAACTCACCCGCCCAATCCGCACACGCAGAGGGAATCACCCTCCGCAGCCACGGCAGCGGATCGCGTAGGGCATTTGTCTTGAGTCGTCCCGTCGCCCTTCTCCGTCGCGGGTGATGAGGCCGCCGAGCCCCTCGTGGGGCCAGAGAAGAGCTTCTGATCGGCTCAGAGAGAAGTATCCGGCCGGAGCACGCGCCGGTCAAGCGTGACGGAGTTGTCGTGAAGGAGCTGTCGTCGGAGCCCGTGCCCGTGCCCTTCTCGTCATCGACGACGGCCTGCCCGTTGACATTTCCCCCTAGACGCGGTCCGATTCAGCCTGTTCCAACCCTGGGGGGATCATGGAACCCAAGCGCAACGCCCTGGTCGTCGACGACGAAGCCAAGGTCTGCTCCATGCTCAGGAGGGCATTCGGACCGAGCTTCGACCAGGTGCACACCGCCACCTCGTGTTCCGAAGCCGACATCGTCCTCAGGGACGGCATGATCACGCACCTCGTCTGCGACTACTGCCTCGGAGCGGGGCAGCCGCTCGGGACGGAGGCGGTCGTGGCATGGCGGAAGGCGTACCCCACCATCACCCGGGCCTTGATCTTCTCAGGGAGCGACGTCGCGTCTATCGTGGCCCCTCCCGAGGTGGACGCGGTCGTGTCCAAGCTCGAAAGCGTGAAGGTTCTGCTCCGGCTCCTTGTGGAAGGGCGATGAGCGGGGCGGCCTGGACGATGACCCCTCAGACAACATCGATGGAGGAGGCATAGCCATGAGGACGATTGGGTCCACTTTGCCCTGGATCCGCATCACAAGGACCGGCGAAGGGGACGGGAGAGCTACCGTAGCGTTCGAGAACGCGAACAGCGACTTCGTCATCCCGGCGGAGCTGGGCTTGACGGAACTCAACTACGATTCGCTCATCGCTTCGCAGCTTCCCGCGATTGCCGGGTGCCTCGCCGCAGGCGGATTGATCAAAGACGACTCGGCGCTTTTATTCCTCGGGACCGTGCGCGACACCGGGGAGCCGAACAAGCCCAAGCGGGTGGACGTGCTGCTGGCCGAGGCGTCCGCCGGCAGCGGCGGCGCGCCTGGCGATTTCCGCCGGCTCGTGCTGGTGGAGGACAAGCTCGACAAGAACCCGGAGAGCCGCAGACGGGTCCTCTCGCAGATCCTCGACTATGCTCAGACGTTCCAGAGCATGACGTTCGAGGACCTGCGCTCACAGATCAGCGAACAGCTGCGACCGTGGCTGGACGAGTACCGCCTGGAGGTCGAGCACTGCCTCGACGACGGTGATTTCCTGCTCGTTCTTGCGGGAGATAGGATCCACCCCAGGGCACTCGAACTCGCCGACTGGGAGTTGTCGAAGCAGAACCGCATGCTCTCGAAGTACGAGTTCGCAGCCGTGGAGCTTTCTCTCTACGGAATCCCTGGGACGAAGGACGAGTATCTGTTCATCCCCCACCTCGTAGGTGCCGTGAAGGCGACCGAACGAACCTGCATCAAGCTCGACCTCACTGTCCGAAGCCAAGACGGGGCGGAACTGAAGATAGCAAGGCCAGTCATCACCGAGGTCTTGAGCGAGGATGGAACAGAAGAGGATGGTCCTTCACGTTCAGCCCCGATCAGCCCGGCGGCGTACTTGAATAACATGAGGGAGCTTTTCGATGAGCCGCGAACGGCAGCTGTGCAAAAACTTCTGGAATGCCTGACGCGACTCGCCGCCAGTTCCCGTGATCGTTTCAAGATTCGGTACGGGGCCAAACCGAACTTCTACTGGATCTCCGGCGGAGGTACAGAGTCGAGGATTTTCACCCTCACCAACGACGGAAGGATGAGGCTCTTCTCCGAATCCCTCATCAAGCAGGGCATGGGAACCCTGGCGGAGCAGATCAGAGCTACAGCAACGGACAAGGTCCCGGGAATTCACGAAGGAGGCGACTTCCATCAGCTCTCTGTGGACATCACTTCGGAAAGCGTCAATGCCCTGTGCAGCGTGGCGCAGTACGTTTACGAAGTCCTCTCGGAGGAGCGGGGCAAGGCATAGCTGGTTCGGAAAGCCCAACCCGAGTCAGCTCGCGACCCCGACTGCAACGGGTCCGGCGGAGAGTCGCCTCATGCTCGTGATTGAGGTGCTCCTCGCCGTTCTCCCTGATAACACCTACTTCTCCTGCGACGCCTTGTAGTGCTCGCCGCACATGCCCCCGCCCCTGGCGTAGCGGTTCTTGCCACAGCCCGGCACAGAACATTTGGGATAGTTGATATGGCGCTTCTTCTTGGCCGGCTTCGCCGCCTTCAACGTCTTCTTCACCGGGGTAGCCTTGGTGATCTTCTTGGTGGTCTTCTTGGTCACCTTCTTCGTCGGCTTCTCCGCCACCACCTTCGGCGGACGGCCGGGCTTGCGGCCCGGTACTGCTGCGCTCTTCGGCGGGCGACCTCGTTTGCGGGCCGGAGATGCCGCAGGAGCCCCGCTCAGAGCGAGCAGCTCTTGAAGCGTGGAATCCTTCACGGCGGCGATGATCGATCTGGAGAAGGCGCTGGCGGCCTTCTCGATAGTGGCGTGGAGATTCGACATGTCCTTGACCTCGTCGGGTTGGGGTTGTGATGACTGGTGAAATAACGAGACGTCGGGAGGATGTCAACCTGAGGATCATAATTGAACCACCTCCACGCCGACCTTCTGCTATCATGCGAGAGGTATTCGCGATAATGCTGGGCTTCTCACAAATAAATCATGGGGATGAACATGAGTGAACTACGCAAGGCGTTGTTGGTGATCATCTTCATCGCGGGCCTAATTGCCGCACTCCTTCTCCTCTATTTTGCCGACGAGAAACACGACTCGCTTCTATGGGTACTGGCTATCTCATCCGGATTGTTGTCGATAGGTGCGTTTTCTTGGCTTCTCGTCGGCTTACTCCGCAGAGAGGAAGAAAAGCTCCCAGACTTTCTCGGAGAGAAGTTCCTAAACTGGTTCGACCAAGACGGACTCTCATTCACGGTGAGGGCCGATGAGGTCGACGGGGTGTTCTGTCTCCACGTCTGGTTTCAGAGTCGACGAGATCGGCGATGTCGAGCCGTCGTGGCTCTGCGGCCTGGGAGGCGGAACAAGGGGTTTGGCAATCCGAAGATCGAGTTCGAAGCCCCGCCTGCGGCCTTCGGCTGCGCGTCGCTCCCAATCGCGGTCGGTTCCGAGTTTCAAGGCAGGGACATCGCGCTGAACATCGGCGCGAGCGTTTCCTGGCCTGATGGCAATGGAAAGCTGGTCCGGTTTCAGGAAGGGATGGAGGTCGGTTCTGCACCAGGAATCGACCGCAGAGATCGTATGTTCATGGCGGGCGCGGCGATGAGTGGTGGGTTCGGATTCGTGATTCCTGCAACAATCACCCTCTCCGTCCCTGAAGGGGTCGCATCGACGATTTCACCTGAGCCATCCACCACTCTTGAAATCTCATGGGAGCTTGCTTCTTTCTGCTCTACTCCATGAAATCCACGCCTCTTGCGGCTTTCACCGACCGAGGATCACGTAGCCCCATGAACCCGCAGACCAGCTGGCTCATCCCAACTCGTGCGGACACATCAACACGAACATCGGGTATTCCGGGAACGAAGTTTCCGAATGCGTTCTCGTCATCTCGACGCGCATGCCGCGTTCGTTCGTGGGCAGAACGTTGAGCTGCGCAAGCATCGCGAAAAGCCCAGCCAAGCTCATCCGGACATTTCTCAAATTCGCGAGAGGAAAATTCTGATGACGACCGTGCTTCACGAGGTTGTAGTCCCTGTACCACGGCAGGGCCGGCGACGCCGATGACCAGTTCTCGAAAGGTCGCACCATAGCTGGGCTCGGTTGCCAAGGGACGACGGATACGTCGAAACGCTCCATCGCGATCAGCGGCTCCAACTTCTTATAGTCGGCGATTGTGGTGTTGTCTCCGCCTACCGGGATCTCCGCGACCCTCAACGCCTCCCGGCAGACGCTCTCGAACTCCGTGCACGCCCTCAGATAGAGTTCGTAGAGCCGGTGCGAGAACACGGACAGGTTGTCGTCGACGGGTTCGATGAAGGTGAAGACGTCGCGCAGATCTGCGCAGAGCAGGTTTAAAGCGGCTAGCCAGGATTGACGGCCGGGGCTGTTCTTGAGGTCAGCGTGCGCCATTTCTTCGTCCTTTCTCTTTCCGTGATCAACCCTGTTCGTTGACCCTGCCCTTGAGCACCTGACTCGCCTTGAACTTCACGACCCGCCGCGCGCTGATTTCCAACTCGCCTCCGGTCTGCGGGTTGCGCCCCGTGCGCGTGGCCTTGTCCGCCACTGTGAAGTTCCCGAACCCCGAGAGCTTCACGTTCTCCCCCTCGGCGAGCCGCGCTTTCATCGTCTCGAACACGAGGTCGATCATCTCGGCAGCGCCAGCCCGGGTCGAGGCCAGATGCTCCCACCAGATCCTCTCCATGAGACCCGCCTTGGTCAGGCTCATCGTCACGCTCCTCTCCGGTCAGGTGCCACGTACCGCGTTCACGGCTCCCCCTGAGACGTGGACGAGGGCATGTTCATTCCGTTGGGCGGGCGCGCGGTGTCGTCGTTCAGGGTGCTGGAGTCGATGGACTTGGCCGAGACCTGGCAGAACGCGGGGAGCGTGCAGGTGTCGATTCGGAACAGCGGGCCTCCCGGGGCCGAGGCGTCGATTCGGTTGAGGGTGCCGAACGGGATGGACGGTGTGGGGGTGGGGAGGTCGCTGGCGACGTTGGGGATTCAACTGGCTTAGTAGCGCCTACCGGTAGCGGAACACGTCTAACAGTCCGCGGTCCACGACCAGCCGCCAGAAGAACTCCCATCCGTTCCCCAGACAATCATCAGGATCGCCGAGAAGACCTCGTTCCCAGAGAAGACGAGCAATCCCCCATCCGACGCCCCGGAGAAACAAGGCTTCGAATACCGTGGCCGGTTGGATGGCCATCAATGTATCCCGCGCCTTCCGGCGCACGTAGGGCATCCCCCGCAGATCTTCAACAGTCAGCGGTTTGTCACGCTCGCTTGCGAAGTCTGCTGGAAGGCCACGGGGCCTGGCGTAGATTCCTTCCGGGTCCTCCACAAGGCGTAAGACGACAAGCTGCCTGGTTGTTGCGTACGAAACACCGGGGATGGCGACCGCCTCGCGCAGTGTTCGAGGCTGTTCCTCAACGAGATCCCGACGAGCCTTGCGGCTCAAGCCGGGCAGCCCTTTGAGGTCTTCTTCTGAAATCCGTCTGCGCGTGCCCATCGGTGGGTAGGCTACCGCGTTTCTCCGCGTAGCTCGACAACAAGTAAACAAGGAGGTCGCCATGGCCGTGCTCGTCTGGGGGCTGCTCTACGCCCCGTGGTTCGTCGCACAGGCGTATAGGCGGGATGCCGTCTCCATGCGCGAAGTGAAGCGCGCTCGCAGGACGCTCGCGGAAAAGCACGGGGAGAGTCACTAGCGACCCTCTTGCTCCCCGGGGATCGCGCGTTACGTTTTTTTAATACGTCCTCCCCACGAGCGAGCTGTCACTAAGGGCCAACATCGTCCTGGGAGGACGTCCAACCTTGGAGGCCCCATGCGCGACGATCTCGATTCCTACCTGATCAAAGCCCTCGCCCGCGCCCTCGAACCCGCCGTCTCCGAGGCGGTCAAGCAGTCGGTAGCACGGGCTATCGACCCGACCATCGTCAACCTGATCCAGTACACCGTGGGAAAGGAACTCGAAGGCTCGCTTCGCGTGAACCTGGAACGCACGCTGAAGGACCTGACCAACGAGGCGGCGAAGCGCACCAGCATGACGGACGGGCCCGCGACCCAGCCGCTGCCCTCGGACCGGTTCCTCACCGTCAAGGAGGCGGCCCAGTACCTCTCCATCGGTAAATCGACGCTGTGGCGGCGCGTGAAGAGCGGCGAGTTGCCCTTGTACAAGGTCGGGCAGCGCGCCCGCCGGTTTCGGCTGGAGGACGTCGAGTCGCTGGTGAGGAGGCTGTAGTGCTCGACGCCTTCTTCGCAGCTGCCTTCAACTCGGAGTAGTGGCAGCAAACCGCCCCAAGGTTTTCGAGCCGGCCGAGGCTCACCGTCTTCTGCCCGCCGACCTTTGCATCCAACACCCGCGCCGGGAGAACGAAGAACCTCCACTGCGCGAGGTCGAGCGGGTCGGCAAGCTCCCGGTCCTTCTCCGTGAACAAGCAGAACACGTACACGTTCGCCTGCCGGCCGGCGGGTGCATCGCTCGTGTTCGTCCGCGCGTCCCAGGGCACCTTGGCCGGGGAGATGTTGAACGTGATCTTCGACGGCTGCTTCTGTGCCCAGCTCTGAAGGTAGGCGGCCGACTTCACCTCGACCGCGAGTCCCTCCGGTGTCCGGAGGTCGACGGCATCCCATTCGGCGCGGGGCTTATCGCTCTCCAACCCGAGGGCGTTCAACACGATGAACTCGGCGAGTACA
This sequence comes from Pseudomonadota bacterium, assembly GCA_023229365.1. Classification (NCBI taxonomy): domain Bacteria; kingdom Pseudomonadati; phylum Pseudomonadota; species Pseudomonadota bacterium. The sequence continues at coordinate 6,573 of JALNZK010000165.1, forward strand.
CCCCGAAGCGCGTTGCTGAGGAGATCGGAGGCGCTCCAGCGCCAGAAGTCCCGCAGGCAGAACGGCAGCGTCCTCCCTTCGACGGTGAAGGGCTCGTCGCCGGAGTGGATCTTGGTGTCCATCCTGCCAGCGTACATCACGCGAGACCTCGTGTGCAGTTGCCCTATACTCCCGGTATGACCGTCGGCCGCCTCCACCTCGGTACCTCCTCCTGGTCCTCGCCGGACTGGGTCGGGCCGTTCTACCCGCCCGGGACACCGCCCGAGCGGTTCATCGAGCACTACGCCACCGTCTACGACACGGTCGAGATCGACTCTACCTACTACCGGATGCCGACCAAGGCGAACGTCGAGGCGTGGCGCAGCCGCACGCCCGAGGGGTTCACGTTCGCGGTGAAGACGCCGGGGGTGATCACGCACGAAAAGGCGCTCGTCGACGTCGGCGACGACATGGCCCACTTCCTGGAGGTGATCGGCGGGCTCGGATCGCGCCTTGGTCCGGTGCTGCTCCAGTTCCCGTACTTCAACAAGCAGGCGTTCGCGTCCCCTGCCCCGTTCCTCGAACGACTCGACGCCTTCCTCGGCACCCTGCCACGAGAGGCGCGCTTCGCCGTCGAGGTGCGGAACAAGGCATGGGTGAAGAAGCCGCTCGTCGAGCTGTGCCGCACCCACCGCGTTGCGCTCGCGTGGGTCGAGCAGGCATGGATGCCGTCTGCGGCCGAGTGGCCGAAGCTTACCGGCGGCCCGACGACCGACTTCGCGTACGTGCGCTTCCTGGGAGACCGCAAGAAGATCGAGGAGCTGACGAAGACTTGGGACAAGATGGTCATCGACCGCAGCGCCGTGCTCGCCGACTGGGTGCCGGTGATCCGCGGCATGATCGACAACGGCGTGTACACGTACGCCTACTTCAACAACCACTTCGCGGGGCACGCGCCGGAGAGCGCGGAGATGTTCCGGAAATTGTGGTCGGGATCCGTGTCCTCTCCGCGCGCTCCGGCATCGACATGCGGTCCGCCGCCGCGCTAAAATCCACGCCAATGGCACGTCGCGTCACCGGGAAGGTCTCCCGGTTCGGCGGGCGCGGGTTCGGGTTCATCGAGTCCCGCGAGCTGGACCGTGCGGCGTGGTTTCATGTGCGACTCCTCCGCGACGTCGAGGCGGTTCCCCAGGTCGGCGACGAGGTCGAGTTCGACGTGCTCACGCTGCCGGACGGCCGCATCCAGGCGCACGACGTCGCGCCAGCCGGCTCAGGCCCCCGCCCGGCAACGCGCCAATCGGAGTCGCCCACGGCGCGATCACCCCTGCGCGCCCGACTCCAGCTCCCGTTGTCGCTCGTGGAGGACCTCCGCAAGGAGATAGCTACAGCCGGGGTTGAGCCCGCGAAATCGACTCTCGTCGCCGTCGCGGAACCCGCCCCCGAGTCCATCGCCGTCCCAGAGGCACCCCCCGAAGAGCCGCCGGCCGAGGTCGTGGACGTCGAGCCCACCGAGCCGCCGAGGCCCGGTTCCATGGGCGAGCGCGTGCAGGAGATCCTGGGCGACACAAAACGCAAGCGCACAGAGGTGGAAGCCGCCGCCGATCAGCTCGAAGCGGAGTGTCGCTTGTCCGAGGAGCGCATCGCACTGGTCAGAGCAGACGCCGAGCGCCGCATCCGGAAGATCATCGAGGAGCGCGAGGAGAAGGAGCATAGAGCCGAGCAACTCCGGGCCGAGGCGGCGCTCATCGTTGTGAAGCCCGAGGAGCGGCGGGCGGCGTGGTCCACAGCGCTACGTGAGCGGAGCGCCGGGATCACGGCGACGCTCGTCGACCGCGCGCGTGCCCTGCGCGACCGCGAGACCGCGCGAAAGTCCGCGGTGGTTGCCTTGGGGGAAGCGACGGTCAAGCGCTACGAGGAGGTCCGCCGGCGCGCCCGGGACGTCGATGACCCCATCGCGGCCGAGGCGTACGGGTTCCGGGAGGCCGCGCTGCGCAGCGAGGTCGCCCGGTACGCGGAGGCGCTCGACGCGGCGGAGAAGACGGTGCGGATCGCCATCCCGGTCGCGGTCGCGGCTGCCAGGCAGCAGGTCGTGGCGGCGCTTCCGCTCCTTTCCGCGGACCTCCTCCGGGATCCGTGTTGGCGTGTTGCAGCCGCCTTCGCGAACGCGATGGAGCAGGCGGCGCGCGACGTGGTCGAGGAGGAGGGTGGACCTCCGCTATATGGCGAGGTGGATCGCTGCATCGCAGCCCGGCTTGCCGGGGACCTCGACGTGGAGCTGTTCGAGCTGCTCCTCGGCGAGGCGTGGGTGGCGCGGCCAACGCTGACCGAGCTGGGGATCGTCTTCGAGGTGGAGAAGGCACCGTCCCTGGAGTTCGCGCTGCGCGACACAGACGACCACAACCACGACGCCGACGAACCCGAGGGCGGGTCGCTCCCGGCCATGGCTGTGAGACTCGGGCTGTCGCTGAGCGAGGCGGTGGCGGCGCTGATCGCACACGGGATGCCGTTCCCGGACGACACCGTGGAACCGGGCGTCGAGGCGTCGCTGCGGACGCTGCTCGGGGCGAGCACCGAGGAAGAGGTCCGAGAGGAGCTGCCCGCGGCAACGATAACGCGGATCGACCGCTCGTCGCCCGCTGCCATCGCGAGCCGGATGCTGCTGAAGCTGCTCCGAGACGGCCGCGTCGGAGGGCGGCACACGCGGATCGAGCACGCCTACGGCCACCACTTCGCGGACAACGAGAAGCAGATCGCACACCGCGTGGCCGAACGGCTACTCGTGATGGGCATCCTGCGGAAGAAGCTGAACGAGGGGACGTTTCACGTCTACATCGACCCGCGGAAGCTGCGCGAGGTGTGGGCGATCATCAACATGAGCGAAGGAGCGTTCGAGTAGAAAAGGAGTACGGTGCCGATGACGAACGCCGTCGAGAAATCCAGAGCGACCGCCCGTTGGGCGGAGACGATGATGCGGTGGACCGCGACCTTCGCGAACGCCAGGCGCTGGCGGATGGTGTCGTTCCGTGGACC
>JALNZK010000166.1 GCA_023229365.1 Pseudomonadota bacterium
TTCCGATCTCGCGCAGGGCGGCGCCGGTCTGTCCGGCCAGTCGTTGATTGCGTCGTCGCAGCGGCGCCAAGCGTCCTTCCGATCCCAATCGTTCCCACTGGAGCAGGCGGCCGAGGAGACCGCGAGGACGACGGCCACGAGGACCGGGATCGCGGAGTGGGCGCGTGATCTGGCGGCAGGCTGGGTGGTGCGCATCGCGTGACCTCGACCGAGCAGCTACTTCTTCTTCGCGTGCTCTCCGCAGAAGCCTTTGCCCCGCGCCCACGCGTTCTTCGTGCACCCCTTGCGCTTGCAGGTCGGCCACTTGATCTTCTTCGCCGTCTTCTTCGCGGAAGCTTTCGGCGGACGCCCCGGCTTGCGGCCCAGCGGCTTCGCCACCTTCGCCGGTCGCCCACGCTTCGGCAGCTCCCCCTGCAGCGCGAGCAGCTCCTGCAACGAGGCTTCCTTCACGGCGGCGAGGATCGACTGCGCGAAGGCGTGAGCCGCCTTCTCGATGGTGGATGCGAGCTGGGACATGTTGGGTCTCCTCTCTCTGTGTATGTCAACCGATCCGGGTGGGCCACTATACCCTACGCCACATCTCCCTGAACATCTCCGGGCGGCACAGTTCGACGAGCGGCTTCTTCGCCCACGCTCTGTTCCGCACCTCGACGGCGACCATAGCGCGAGTATAGACTACGAGCATGCGGCTGTTCAGGATCGCGATTTTCGGGCTCGGTACGATCTGCTCGGTGACGCTGGGCAGCGGTTGCTACCCGGTCAAGCTCTCACCCGAGTGCAAGAACGCCATCAGCGCATGCCTCGCGAGTTGCGACGGGCAGAGCAGCGTCTCCGCGCCGGCGATGACGTCGTCTTCCGGCCACGATGCGTACCCCACGGACCACCGCTCCGACTGCGAGTCAGCCTGCCAAGGCTCCTGCGGCGACTGAACAAGAGGGGAAGAAAGCGCCCAAGACCGACCACCCCATCGTCCCGCTGCCTCGGTCACTCGTTGTACGGAGACTTCGAAGCGTCCTTGGACTTCTTCGATTTTACCTTCTTGATCGTCTGCGCAGAGGCCCCGTCGCTCGCGGTGGGTGCTCCGTCCAGCGCCGTGTCTTTCTTCAAGCTCAGATCGGGTGCTTCTCCGTCAGTTGTCGCTTCCTCTGCGGCGACCGGCGGCTCTTCCTGCTCCGCCATTTGGGTCGCCTCGTCGCTCCCTGCCTCACCGGTTGGCGGTGGAGCGATTTGATCGGGGTCTCCGAAAACGACGACGTCTGCGGACACGACCGTGCAGTTCTTCCACGCGAGTAAAAAGAACTTGAACGTCCAGTCTTCTACGACATTCACGAGCTGGTAGTCCGGTCGGTATTTCTTGAGAACCTGCCTATGGACCTGCTTGATCGCCGCCGCGTAGGAGTGATCGTCGATTCCGAAGCCCAGCACCGTCGTCTTGCACGCTTCACCTCTGAGTCCGTGCTGCACGAATCTGTAGTCCCGCTCGGCGAGTGGAACAAAGGTCGGCTGGGACTGGAACGAACCGGCTCTGACTCCGCCGCACCCCGTGGTCGAGATCGCCACCAATGTGATGACCCCGACAAAAACGGCTCCGATGCTCGTGCAGAGGACACACCCCTTCGTTGCGTTCATACCCCGCCCCCTTTCTCTGTGGGTTACGGCAGACATCGTGCCACGGGCGCGACTGTGCAGCAAGGAGGCCGGGGAGCGCCTCGCACAGGCGGCAGGGAGGGCGGCTACGGGATCACCAGATCATGATCCGGAACGGACACAACGGACACTAACTTCATATTTTACGCGGGCCTTGCCCACGCCGCCGTCGCTGAAGCTTGAGCGCCACGCGTAGTCGTCGTCGGTAGAGGAAGACCAAAATAGTCCGGTTTTAAACTCAAACATCCTATTACATGAATCGCTCAACCCACACTTTTTGCAATTCCCGCTCTTTTCATTCCCAACGTCACTGTCGCAACCGCCAAGCAGATCGATGAATTCCTGTCGAGTAGGCAAACGATAGCCTGAAGGGCAGGCATGCATGGCTGCGTTCCAGTCCATCTGCATGGCCTCACGAATACACACTGAGCCGCTCCACGTCTGGCCGAGCGGACAACGGAGCCAATATAGATTAGTACCAGGTTGCTGCACCTCTCGACTTTGGGTCGCCTCCGCAACTTTCTTTTTCGCCTCCTCTTCCAATCGGGCCCGTTCGGCAGCAAGACGTTGTTGCTCAGCTGTTGCCGCGGTTGCTTGAGCAGCAGTGCCAGCAGCCGATTGTCGCTCGGTTTCGACTTGCGGTTCGAGCTGCACAATCTCCCGCTGCGCCGTGGCGAGATAAGGATTGTCGCTCCCCGGGTACGCCTGGACAAACCGCTGCCACTTCGCCAGCCTATCGCTCGCGCTGCCGTGCGCGTTCTTCGCCGCCTCGTAGGCCTGGCGCATCAACTCGGCCTTTTCCTTTTCGGCCGCGAGTGTTGCAGCTTTCTGTGCCGCAGCAGCGTTTGCCTCCGCTTCTTTCGTGAGCTGCGCGTCGAGGCGATCAACGTCCTTGCGCGCTTTGTCGGCGTACGGATTGTCCACTGGAAAATCGGTGAGGAACCGCTGGTACATTTCAAGCTGGTTCTGCGAACTGGATCCCTTCGCGGCCTTCTTCACCGCTGCCCAAGCCTTCTCCATGTCGGCCTTGTACTGTTTCTCATCAAACCCAATCGGTGCGGGAGGGCCTTCGGTCGCGAGTGAGCCGTAGTAGTCCTTCGTCGTTCCCGTGGGTGGCTGCGACGTCCCAATCGAAGATGCAGGTGACGAGGCAATCCCCTCGACGAGCGGCTCCAGGAACAGCTGCACGATCGCCTGGCAGCGCGGGTCATCGGCGGTCGCGTCGTCGCTGTTGCACTTCTCGTATCTCCCGTCCTGCCGAAGCGCGCCGACCGCGGCGCCGCTCGATGCGCCCGCGCCAGCGCCGTAAACCGTCGCTCCGCCGCCCGCCATGCGGCGCGCCGCAGAGGTGAGCTGGTACGCGCCCACGGCCATCCCCGAGATGTAGTGCGTAGCCTGCGCGCACTCTCCCGACAGCTCCTCGCGCTTGATGGCGGAGATCGACGCCTGTCGCATCCCGACGATGACGTAGTCGAGCGACCACTTGTCACCCTGTTGGAACTCAGCAACCAAGCTCAGCGCGCCGATGGGCAGTTTGGCAAAGACCTCGTCCTCGCTCGTGATGTACTCGGTGCTGCTCGCGGGCGTCGTCGGCACGAGCTTGTACTGACCCTGACGTTCGCAACCGTAGAGCACTTCGAGATCGCAGCCCGTGTACCTCACCAGGAGGACACCGCTCTGTGACGTCGCCTGCATCCTCGCCTTCTGCGTCGCGTCCCACTCGACGAGCCAGGGGTCAGTCTTGCCGGAGACGTTCTTGCACTGGTACTTGCCGCCGCCTCCGCCCGAGGGCGGCGTCACCGCCGGGCCGGTGGGCAGCGCGGGAGCACCGCACGCAGCGGCGGTGAGCACGACGAGGATCAGGAGCACGCGGTGGGCGTTGTGCATCGCTTCTTCTCCGAGGTGCGGCTGCGTTTTCCGAGTGGATCAGTGATAGCGAATCGCGGACGGGAGGGGAAGAGAAGACGCGTACGGGACTGCGTGATCGCTGGTCGGCGAAGGCGGTAAAGTAAAGGCGCGCGAAGAAGTGTCAGGGTCATTCGGCTGAGCCGTTCACCGCGACGCGACACGATCCGGGAAGCAGGGCGCTACTCGCAGTCGTCGACGATCTCCCAGGCCTCGATGTCGACAACGCCGACGCACTCGCCGTCGATCCAGCAGTAACCGCCATCTGTCCCGTCATTTGTGGAGAGATGGTGATCGTATATCGTGATGTACACGTACTCACCAACCCAATCATCCCTCCCTGCGGCGACGTCGAAGTCGCAGAGCGCGTGGCTGAGACCGGCGGAGTCTTCGTGGTAGTAACCCGCCCAACTATCAAATTCGCTGACCTGGCCCTCGAGCGCGAAGTCGGTCGGCCAGTCGGCCGCGAGAGAGCCTGTCCATGCGGCAGTGAACTCCGTTACATCTTCCGAACATAGATCCACCTCGTTAACTTCGTAGTCGTGGGTCTCGCTCCAGTCCAGCGCGCTCCAAGCCTCGGCGCCCTCGGGGAGCGAAATGTGGGCCGTCTCGTCGGAGCTCGTGGTGGTTATCGAGAAGTAGTCGCCGATGATCGTGGTCGAGGTGCCGCTCGCCAGCCGGTATTCGACCTGGGCGCCGTCGGCGGCCGTGTAGCTCCCCTCGACGCAGTCGTCCCAGTCGCCGGGATCCGCACATGAGGCGAGCTGCGAGGTCTCGATTCGGGACGAGATCTCCGCGTAGATCGTTGCGCGGATCTCCTCCACTGACACCGGATCCCGGTACGGCGCGAAGTCGTCGATCGAAGACGGGGAGGTCGGGCAGTTCCACAGTGTGTACGGCCCGCCGTCGCTCCCGCCGTCGAGTCCGCCGTCCGAATCGGCGTCGGTATCGGTGTCCGAGCCCGCATCCGTGCCCGAGTCTCCCGTGAATTCGGAATCGTCGTCGCCGCACGCGATTGCAGCGAGCGCTGCGACGAGGCACGCGATGACTGCCCCCGAGCCGAAAACGCGTCGTGACATGGTTCCCCTCCAATCTCAGGGTAGAGCAAAAGCAAGTTGCGCGCCAATGAGGACCCGCGGCGGTCGCTCCGCGCAAACCGGCGAAATTGCTGGTCGCTCTCCGAGCCCGCAGAAATCGACATCGCGAAACAGCGGCACAAGTTGTGCCGGAATCGTGGCCGCACTGTTCAGCTGCCCACCACGGCGAAGCCGCAGGCGTCGAAGAGGCGGCGCGTGCCGGTCCACGCGAACGCAGGGCCGGTGACGACCCCAGGTATTCCACGACACTTCGCGCAGGCGGCGAGGAGCGCGGCCGGTCGTGAGCTTGAAGGTGAGTCCGATGTTCAAGAATAAGGTCAACGAGCTGGACGTCCTCCCAGGACGACTTGTGCCCTTAGTTCCAGCTCGCTCATGGGGAGGACGTTTTTAGAACGTAACGCGCGATTCTCGGCGAGCAAGAGGGTCGCTAATGACTCTCCCCGTGCTTTCCCGCGAGCGTCCTGCGAGCGAGCAGCGCGGCGCGGATGGATGTCCTTCCGTGTTGATGATCGGCAGCGCCTCGCGCAGGCAGCGAGGAGCTGCGCCTGTGCCCTTCTCGCTATCGACGACGGCCCGCCCGTTTGACATTTCCTCCTAGACGCGGTCCGATTCAGCCTGTTCCAACCCTGGGGGGGATCATGGAACCCAAGCGAAACGCCCTGGTCGTCGACGACGAAGCCCGGGTCTGCTCCATGCTCAGGAGGGCATTCGAGTCAAGCTTCGACCAGGTGCTCACCGCCTCCTCGTGTTCCGAGGCCGACATCATCCTCAAGGACGGCATGATCACGCACCTCGTCTGCGACTACTGCCTCGGGGCGGGGCAGCCGCTCGGGACGGAGGCGGTCGTGGCATGGAGGAAGGCGTACCCCACCATCACCCGGGCCTTGATCTTTTCCGGGAGCGACGTCGCGTCTATCGTGGCCCCTCCCGAGGTGGACGCAGTGGTGTCCAAGCTCGAAAACGTGAAGGTCCTGCTCCGGCTCCTTGTAGAAGGGTGAGGGGAGCGTCCGTCTACGGGATACGTGATCGTCGGCGGCGAGAGCCGCAAGAGGGGTCGGTTTCCGGTGAGGAAGCTGAGTGGAGCACTCGCAGGGTACGCCCCGGTTTCCCTGTTCGGAACAAGCGAGCCGCTACCACCAAGGGGCGACGTACCGCGAGTACACACCGGTCTCGGTGACGACGTACTGGTGAAACTCGGGGTAGCTCAACGGTCGTATCCAGAACCCAACCGCGCGTGGTGGGCCGAGAGGAACCTCGGACAAGCTACAGAGCTTCGACGGAAAGTCCTTCGCTTGAAGGATTCCGAAGACATCACCAGCTTGGTTGAAGAGCGTCGCCACGAGGAAGTCACAGTCGCCCTCGAAGAGCGTAGCCCATCGCACGTGTCCTAGCACGACCGGGAAAGCATCCCCCGGAAACGCGCACGCAACCGCTTCGCCGCCTCCGCCACCGAGCACGACCACCTCGTCGCCGCCGACGATGAAGTGGCTCATCGGTGATTCCGGGTAAGTGGGGAACCAGCTCACGGAAAGCGGGGAGACGTCCGGGCCGACCGACGCCATTCCGTCGCCGACGTCGCTCTCCCAGTACAGCTGACCGTCGTCGGCGACCAAGACCGCATCGTTGAAGGCATTGGTGCCCTCCAGGAGATCCGACGCCCGGATGAGCGAGGTGCCGGCCGCTTCGACGGTGCTCCAAACGGCGCCGTCGAAGCACGCGATCCCATCGCCGTACGCGCACACCTCGCCGAATACGGGCGTATCCTCTGCGGCCAGCAACCAGTAGAGACCGACCGGCTCCGCGAGCGGAACCTCTCCGCCGGGTATCGGCAAGAGACCCGCCGGTACGCCTTCCTCTTCCAGGACGCCGTAGAGGGCACATCCGGAATCGCCGCAAAGAAGACCAACCCCACGATAACCGATGACGTCGAAACCCTCCGCCATGTCGCAGTAGCAGAATTCCGCTGCAACGGTGCCGCGCGCGCGAAGCGGCTCGTCGGGTGGAGACAACAGACCCACCTCAGCCACCTCGGGAGGTGCGTCATCATCGTCTCCGAACGAGAGAACGACCACGAACGGTGTGACGTCATCTTCCAAAGAGCGTTCCGCGAGGATCAACGACGGCGTGCCCAATGACGTGACGAATGTGATTCCTCCGTCAAGCTCCCCAGCGGTCACGAGCGGATTGAATTGCCCGGGAACGATGGTGTAATCACACGGGTCGAGAGCGCCGCTGTCCGGGACATCGGGGCAGTTCCAGCTCCATGTCGAGTCGTGGGTGTCCGAGTCCGAGTCCGACTCCTCGTCCGTGCCCGTATCCGTATCCGCGTCGGTATCCGCGCTCGCATCGGGATCGCCGGACGAACCGTTGTCCGAGCACGCGGGCAGCAGGGCCGCTGCCACCATCCATGTCCAGATCGCGTTCTTCATCTCGGACCTCCCCAGGTACAGGCAGTGTACCACCTCTCGCACAGGTCGGGAGGAGCGCGGCGTCTACCTCAACGATCTTCCTTTGGTACCGGACCTTTCGGTGGCCCGAGGTATTTTCCGTCGAGGTACTCTCCGACGATCTTTTTACCTCCGGCAAAGGTGAACGTGCCCGTGCCATCGGTGATGTCGTTCTTCCATTCTCCGAAGCACTCGTCTCCGTTTGTGAAGAGGCCCTTTCCTTTTCCGTGCTTCTGGTCTCTTACCCAATCTCCTACGTAACGGTCGCCTGTTGGATTTGTGCCCTCACCCCAGCCGTTTCTCTCGTCGTCCTTCCACTCGCCCTCATACTTCTCGCCATTCGGCCAGGTCGCGGTTCCTTGCCCGTTCCTTCTATCATTCGCCCAGTGGCCGACGTACTTCTCACCGCTTGGGGTGATTTGTGTACCTTGTCCGTTCCTCTTGCTGTCTTTCCACTGCCCGGTGTACCTGGTCCCGTCCGGCTCGGTCAGCACTCCGTACCCATCCCTTTCGTTCAACTTCCATTGCCCCACGTACTTTCCACCATCGGTCCAGATATAGGTCCCTTGTCCGTGGCGCAGCCCGTCCTTCCACTCCCCAATATATTTGTGGCCGTTTTCATAGGTATGCGCGCCATGGCCGCCCTTGAGTCCGTCGACGTCACCACAGGCAGGAAACACCAGCGCAACCAGAACCGCACTCAGAAATAGGGGAACGGTCCTTAATGTTTTATTCATGGTGTCCGCGATCTCCTATCATCTCACCGGCCCCGGTATCGGCGGCATCTACGACCGAAAACTCTGTCGGAAGGGCGAGTGCGTCCCACTCGACGGCAGCAAGGATGTCTTCATCGACCCACAACCCGATCTCGGACGTGCGCCTGCCGACATGGTCGATGAACTCCACGCCTCGCACCACCGTCGTTGTTGGCCCCGATGGCGCGGGCAATGTTGCGATCATACCGGGCTTGATCGTGCCCGAGGCGATGTCTCCCACGATGACGCGACCCCGCGACGCGAGTTTGAACTGCTGTTTGGCGTTGAACGTGGCGATCATCGTTTTCCTCCGGAACCCATCCCCGCTCCCGTCCTTCGACCGACTCTGACGCAACAACCTACGCTACCGCCGGCCGATGAAGTCAGCAAGCGGCGAGAGGGTTTCAGGGGTGGGAGCTGAGTGGACTGCGATCAAAGTCGTGGCGTGCCCTGTGATCGGCCGAAGACGTGAGATCAATATCGTAGCCGCGCCGCTTGGCTGCGCGACGTTGGGCAGCAAACGGTGCGTGGTCTTACCAATCCCCACTATTCATGTTTCGATTCTTGTCTCTTCCAGCGAAGAACAAGCAGAAACACGGATGCACAAACGACTCCCACGACATAAGCCTGACCGAACCCGAACAACAGACCCAAGAGCAGAAATGGATCAGTGTGTCCCTCTGCCAGATACACGGACACCGCAAATACCGAGATCGCAATTGCAGATGACGGCGCGATCGCAACCATGCACCGTGCGAACTTTCTGCCCGGGCTCTTCTCCTTCAGGATCCATTTTTTCACGAGAAACAGCGCGCAGAAGTGAAGCGCAGCAGCGATCACGAGAAAGGCCGTATACGCTGCCATGTTGCTCCTGAGAAGAACGACCCGGCGTCGGTCGCCGGCAGCAAGCACGTTGGTCCGCTTTCAGTAATCCCCGCCGAGGATAGGCAACATAACCGCTGTTTCCTCCGGAACCCATCCCCGTTCCCGTCCTCCGGCCAGCTTCGACCTTGTGAGCCTACGCTACCGCCGGGCGATGAAGTCAGCAAGCACGTCGAGCTGACCGAAAAATCGACATGGGTGCTCTGTCGGAATCGTTGGCACACCCCCCTCAGCTCAATATCATGAAATTGATGCCAGGAATTATCGACAGTCAGAGCGGCAACAGCCAACTCACGGGTGCCTCGGAAGCGTCACCGACGCCCTCCGAGGACGCCTCGGCGACCACCCCGATTCTGACCTCCGAGAATGGAACCTTATCGCCGCTCAGGCCCGAAAACAGTGGCTCGGAGGCGCTGGCGATCCAGAACGACGACGAGCACACGTCGCTCGACGCGCTCCACGACCTCGTGGAGGCGGCGAAGGATTTCGCAACGGACGCGAAGGCGGGGGCAACGAAGAAGGCGTACGCGGGCGACTGGGCGCGCTTCGAGGACTGGTGCCAAGAAAACGGTGCGGTCGCACTTCCGGCGCAGCCGACAGTTATCGGAGCCTACGTCGCTCACCTCGCGCAGATCGGCAGGAAGGCGGCGACCATCGAGCGCGCCCTCGTTTCCATCTCACAGGCACACAAGCTCGCCGGGATCACGCCGTCGCCCACGTCGTCGGCGGCGGTGCAGGAGACGCTCAAGGGCGTGCGCCGCAGCCTGGGCGTGGCGCAGCGGCAGGTGTCGCCGCTCGTCGTTGAGC
>JALNZK010000167.1 GCA_023229365.1 Pseudomonadota bacterium
ACACCGTCCCGCGGATCGCCTGCCTCGAGGCCGTCAGTCTACGCAAGAGCGGCACGCTGCGCCACAGCGAGCGCGCCATCCGGAACTTCAGCATGCGAAGCGAATAGAGCGTCCCGTCGAGGTCGAAGATGACGCCCCGAATCCTCGCATCCGTCACGGCGCCACCCCTTCCGCCACCTCGCGCCGCTCGCGCGCGCGGTCGTTCGCCTCGAGCCGCTCGACGACGATGGCGCGGTACCGCTCCGCCATCCGCTCCGGGTCGTCCACGGTCTCGGGCGGGAAGAACTCGACGGCGATGTCCGTGCGCAGCCGCCCGAACAGCTCGACGAGCTGCACGAACGTGCTCCGGTTCACGTCCCACTCGAGCTGGCGCCGGTCGGGAAGGTAGTCGAGGACGCACAGCTCCACGGTCTTCTCGGCGCGCTTGGCCGCCGCGAACGACCCGGGCTTGAACGGCAGGCGCTCGGCGGTCGGGCACGCCCTCCCCTCGGGGAAGACGACGATGCGGTCGCCGTCGCGCATCACCTTGATCAGCTCCACTCCGATCCTTCTCATCGACTTCTTGTCCGCCCTGTCGACGAAGAGGTGGCCCTGGTTCACGAGGGCCCCGCCGAAGTAAAAGACACGCCGCATCTCGATCTTGATCACGAAAACAGCCGGGAAGATCGACAGGATCACCGGGATGTCCAGAAAGCCCATGTGGTTCGAGACGATGAGGTCGCCCATCGGCCCGCTCCGCTCGTTTCGCCGGTGGATGCGGACCCCCATCATGAACGCCAGCATCTTGCCCCAAAGGCCGATCGGTTTCGTATACCGCTTCCAGGGCCTGTGCAGGAGCTGCGGCAGCCGGATGAGGAACCAGTGGATCAACAGCGTGGCGACAAGGACGATGAGCCCTCTAATGATTACCAATGGAAATTTGAGCACGAACATGAATTCGTCGTCCTCGTCCCCGAGACGACGCTTCTTATCACTTCGGGGCGTCCGATCCCACCCGAAAAGGAGTCGGGGCGGCGGTGGCAACCCGCAGAATCGTCATGCAAAACGATGAATGTGGAGCTACTCGATTTCGTAGTCCGAACAGAATTCCTCCTCGACGAAGCCGTTGATCGCGTCGGCGAGCGATATGGTGTCGCCGACCTGCGTGATGTCGAAGACCTGCCCCGAGGTCGCCGGCGGGATCGCCGACTGCCCCTCGTAGTCCGTGTAGAAGCCCGGCTCCACATCCTCGTTCCCGAGCGGTCCGCCGAGGTGCGCGGCGAAGCTCGCGACCCGGATCGTGCCGTCCTGCAGCGCGGCGACGGTGGTCGGGTAGTCGTGCTGCGCGGCGATGCCGCTCGAGAAGCTCGCCGGCGCCTCCAGGAAGGTGTCGTCCGTGGCGTGTATGATGACGCGCAACGTCGTCGCCGCGTCCCGCCAGCCGAAGTCGGCCGCCGCGGCGTACAAGGCGTCGAGCGTGTTCTCCGGCCAGTCGATGTTCGAGGCCGTCGACTGCGTCTGCTGGTTCGACGACGTGTGCGTGTACCACTCGTGGAACTCGGTCTGGATCGTGCCGACTTCGGTGTACGTCTCGCCGCCGTTCGCGACGAGGTAGTCGTCGACGAACACGACCAGGCCGAAGTGCGTCGGCTCGACCTCGGCGTCCGCGACCAAGGCGTCTGCGGCTGCCCAGACCTCGCCGATGTCCTCCTCGAGCGCCGCGAGCATGTCGCTCATGCTCGTGGAGACGTCGAGCACGAAAACGATGTCGATCGCCTGGTAGCAGTCCTCCGAATCGGTGTCGCTGTCGGTGTCCGAGTCGGTGTCGGAGTCCGTGTCGGAGTCCACATCCGTGTCGGAATCCGTGTCCGTGTCCGCGTCCGTGTCCGTACCGTCGTACGGCCGGTCGTTCGCCGAGTCGCAGCCGAGCGCGCCTGCCGAGGCGCACGCGAGCGCCGCGACCATCGCCGTCATTGCCTTGCGCATGGGTTCCCTCCTGTTCACCCGATCAATACCACATTGTGCCGCGCCGCGCGTTGGTATAGCCAGAGGAGGTGCGCGCGCCGACCACTATCACCCTCCGAATCGCCCTGTTCGTGGGGCTCGCCGCCGTCTCCTGCCGAGAGGTCGCCTCCATCGATCTGCGCGAGGCGCCGCGCCTCGGCCCCGAGGGCGCGCCGACCGAGATCATCGTGTTCTCGGACTTCCAGTGCGGCTTCTGCAAGCGCGCGGCGGCGGAGCTCGAGCGGCTGAGCCACAAGTACCCTGCGCGGCTCGAGGTGCTCTTCAAGCACTTCCCCATCGAGTACCACGGGCAGGCGTTGAACGCGGCGCGCGCCGCCGAGGCGGCCCGGCTGCAGGGGAGGTTCTGGGAGATGCACGATCTCCTGTTCGCGAACGCGGCCGAGCTGACCGACGAGATCTACGTCGACCTCGCGAAGCGCATCGGGCTCGACGTCGCGAGATTCGAGAGGGACTTCGCGGCCCCCGCAACCGTTGCTCGCGTGAACGCCGACAAGGCCGACGGCGACGCGATCGGTGTCGACGGCACGCCGTTCTTCGTCATCAACCGCCAGCCGTTCTACGGATCGTACGGCGACCTCGAGCGGATGATCGACTGAACCAACCAGCCACCCATGCCGCCGGCCGCGCAGCGGGTTTGCCTCGCGAAAGCCTGGAGCGAGGCTGCTCGCGTCGCAGGCCGGTCGGCAACCCCTACCCGTCCACGAACAACCGCTCCGGGACGAGCGGCGACGGCTCGGACGTGCAGACGATCCAGAGCTGGTGCGCCGCGCGCGTCGCGCCGACGTGCAGGAGGCGGCGCGCCTCCTCGTTGTCCGGATACGTGTCCGCGTTCACGTCGACGAGGATCACGTAGTCGAACTCCAGCCCCTTGACCTGG
The DNA here is from genome assembly GCA_023229365.1 of Pseudomonadota bacterium. Classification (NCBI taxonomy): domain Bacteria; kingdom Pseudomonadati; phylum Pseudomonadota; species Pseudomonadota bacterium. The sequence goes on from JALNZK010000167.1 coordinate 2,882, forward strand.
CGCACGTCGGTCACCTCGACGCCGGGCGCGAAGGAGAAGTCCTGCGCCGCGACGAGCTTGAGCCGCGGCACCTCGGCCCGCGAGAGCCCTCGGTGGTAGAGCGCCGCGCTCCCGGGGTGGCGCGCGATGATCGCGATGTTGGCGAGCGGCTCCCGCGCCGCGAGATCCCGCAGCGATCCGCCGACGAAGTCGACCGCCTGGCCCACCTCCGAGAAGCGGTGCGCCTCCACCTCCGCGCCGTGGCGCAGCGCGGTCGGCGGCTCGCCGGCGTACGGCCCGAGCAGCTCCTGGGCCACGCGCATCACCTCGATCGTCGAGCGGTACGCGATCTCGAGCGGCTCCACGCGCGCGCCGAACACCCCGAGGTCGGCGAGCAGCTCGTCCCAGTCGTCGAACCCGCCCCCGCGACCGATCCGCTGCGCCGTGTCGCCCGCGAGGGTGACAGGACGGCCGCCGCCGACCGTGTCCATCAGCACCGCGATCTCGAGCGCGCCGAAGTCCTGGACCTCGTCCACCATGAGGTGATCGAGCTCGATCCGGCCGCCCTGTCCGCGCAGGGGACCGCGCTTGAGCTGGTGCAGCCGCACGAGGAGCGCGTCGTCCTCGCGATCGAGCGTCGCCTCCGCTTCGCGAAAGCCGTCATCCTCCCGGTCCCCGTCTCGATCAGCGGGCAGCTCGTCGTCCTCGGCCGCCTGCCGCGCCTCCTCGATGCGCGAGTAGATCCGGGAGCACCACGCGCACACCTCGTCGAGATCCCGCTCCTCGAACTCGGCCGGCGCGTGCGCGTCGACCGCGGCGCCGAGCGCCGCGCGGTTGGTCAGGAGCTCGGCCCAGTCGTCGAGCACGTCCGCGGTCGCCCGAGCCATGCGCGAGAGCGCCGACTCCGCGGCGAGCGCCGTCCGCGGGTGGAGCCGGGCGCCGTCGTCGTCGCCGATGCGGCGCTCCCCGTCCAGCCACGCGACCAGCGCGGCCCGCCGGGCGTCGAGCGGCGTGCGCTCCAGGATCTTCCACACCCCCGAGACGCGCCCCGCGTCGGGCGTCCCCGCGACCGCGGCTTGCAGCCGCGCCGTCAGCTCCTCGTCCCGGCGATCGACGAGGTCGTCGAGCATGCGCAGCATCGCCGGGTGCCGCTTGAGGCGCGACACCGCGGCCGGTGTCCACTCGTTGTACGCCCTCGGCAGGCCGCGGACGTGGCGGCGGCGCTGCTCGGCGGCCCACCGCGCGAACGTCGTCACCCGGACGCCGTCCACGCCGAGCGCCGGCAGCACGCCCGAGACGTAGGTCGCGAGCGCGTCGTCGAGCACGACGACGAGCATGCGCCGCGGCCTGAACCGCTTGGGCTCGCGGTAGGCGAGGTACGCGATCCGGTGCAACCCGACCGTCGTCTTCCCCGAGCCCGCGCTCCCCTGCACGACGACGAGGCCGCTCGCCGGGCTCGAGATCACCTCGAACTGCTCCCGATCGAGCAGCCCCGAGATCTCGGGCAGGTGCTTGTCCGCGCGATCCTCGCCGTCCGGGCCGACGCCCAGGCGGCCGCGGATCGGCCGGAGCCCCCCGGCGCGGATCGACACCCCCTGCCCGCCCGCCAGCTTCGGGCCGTCGCCAGCGAGCCGCCGCCACCCGTCGCTCCGCCGCACGAACGTGCCTTCCTGGCAGGCGACGCGGACGAGCGCGCCGCGCGTGATCGTCACCGAGCGCCGCGTGCTGATGACGCCCCGCCGCACGCGGCCGCCGAACGACTCCTCGTAGTCGTCGCCCTCGTCGTAGCAGTAGTACATCCGGCTCACCGGCGCGTTGCGCCAGTCGACGATCCGGATCCCCTGCTCCGGCACGAGGTGCGTGACCTTGCCGAGGAGGATGTCGCGCCCGGCGCCCTCCTCCTCGAGGCGCAGGTGCCCGAAGTACGGGCACGCGGGATTCACAGGCGCCGCGGCCGTTTGCGCCCCGCGCTGCGCGGCGAGCGCCTGGAGCCGCGTCATGTGCTCGACGAGCGGGGGGACGTCCTCTGCGCGGGCGACGGCGATCGCGTCGCGCAGCTCCACGAGCTCGGCGTCGTAGTCGGTCGCGGACACGCACCTTCCGGCGTTCGCCGAGGCGAGATGACGCGCCACCCGCGCGAGCAGCTCGAGCTCGTCCGCGACAGGGTCGGGCGTCGCGGTCTCGTTCTCGGCTCGATCCACACGGCCTCCCTCGCTCGACGGCGCACAGGCGCCGGGAATCCTGCGTATTCGGCCTTGTTCGCCGCGTCAAGTCGTGTACCCTCGCGGCCGTGGAGTGCGTAGTGCTCGGCTACGGCGGCATGATGCCGATGCCGCTCCGGTTGACGACCTCGGTGCTCGTGCGGCGGGAGGGGCGAATGCTCCTTTTCGACGCCGGCGAGGGGATCCAGCTCGCGCTCAAGAAGGGGGGGCTCGGGATCCGCGGCCTCGACGCCGTGGCGATCACCCACCTCCACGCGGACCACGTGCTCGGGCTCCCCGGGATCATGATGTTCCGCGCCCAGTGCGACGAGCCCGGCGCGCTCACGATCATCGGTCCCCCCGGTGTCGCGCGCTTCGTGAATCACACCCTGGAAGACTTGAAGTATCACATTAATTACAGAATAGAATTTGTTGAATGGTATAATAAATCCGACCGCATCGCATGGTCGTGGAACGGCGACAATCTCACCTGGGACACGCTCGACCACTCGACGTTCTGCCTCGGATACCGCCTCGAGGAGAGAGGGCGTCCCGGCCGGTTCGATCCGGCCCGCGCGACCGCCCTGGGCGTTCCGGCCGGTCCGCTCCGGGGTCGCCTCCAGGCGGGCGAGACGATCGTCGCCGAGGGGGGCGCCGCGGTGCGGCCGTCCGACGTCCTCGGCCCACCCCGCCGCGGGCGCGTCGTCGCCTTCGCCACCGACACCCGCCCGTGCGCGGGGCTCGCGCGGCTGTGCGAAGACGCGGATCCCGCCTTCGTCGAGGGGATGTTCGCCGCGGAGCACGCGGACGCGGCGGCCGAGAAGAAGCACATGACCGCGGTCGAGGCCGCAGAGGCGGCCCGCGACGCCCGCGTCGGCCGGCTCGTCCTCGTGCACGTGAGCCCGCGCTATGTCTACGAAGACGAGGCCAGGCTGGGCGAGGAGGCGCGTGCGGTGTTCCCGCGCGCGGAGGTCGCGAAGGCGCTCGAGGCGTACCCGATCCCGCTCCCGGACTGACCTGCCCCCTCGGTCCCCCTTCCGAAACGGAAGGGGGAGGCATCTGATCTGATCAAAACAGCTGCTCCCCTTCCCGTGTCGGGAAGGGGCCGGGGGATGGGTCTACTTCTCGACCGCGGGCTCCACGCGGAGCCTGCGGCCGTCGATCTCGAGCTTGCCGAGCGCCTCGAAGACCTTGTCGTAGCTGTCGTCCGGGACCGCGATGAACGTCGCGCGCGTCAGCATTCGGACCCTGCCGATGGCGGTCCGCGGCAGCCCGGATACGGCGACGATGTCCTTCATCAGTCCCGAGATCCGCAGCCCGTCCTTGCGCCCGGCGTCGATGAAGATCTCTCGCCCCCCTTCCACCGCGTGCCCGAAGCCGTCCTCGCCCTCGGCGCCCTCGGGCTCGGGCGGGATCGACTCGGTCTCCTCGGGCGGAGACCGACGCTCGACCGCGGGCGGCGGGGCGGGCGTCGTGTCGCGTCGCGGTGGCTCGACGGCGGCCGGAGGCGGCTCGTCCCCGAAGTATCGGGTGAGCAGCCCCGTGATGATCCGCTCGGCGTCCACCGCCGTGAGGAGCCGGCGCGCGAGGGTCCGGAAGCCCGTGACGGCCGCGCCGTCGATCTCCGCCCGGAGCCGGGCGAGCCGCGCGAGCTCCAGCGCGCGATCCTCTGCGTCGCGCTCGGGGAGCGTCTTCTCGATCGGGAAGATCTTGTAGGTCAGCCTGAGGAAGTACAGGTTGCCGATGTCCTGCGGCGCGATGAGCGAGATCGCCGCGCCCGCCCTGCCCTGGCGCCCGGTCCGCCCGGTCCTGTGGATGTACACCTCGAGCGACTCGGGGAACGTGTAGTTGATGACGTGGCTCAGCTGCGAGATGTCGATGCCCCGCGCGGCGACGTCCGTCGCGACGAGGAACCGCAGCTTGGCGCTCCGCGTCGCGGCCATGACGCGCTCGCGCTCGGCCTGCGACAGGTCCGAATTGATCCAGTCGGCGTTGTAGCCCGCGTCCTTCAGGTACCGCGCGACCGCCTGGGTCTCGTCCTTGGTGTTGCAGAAGATGAGCGCCGAGTCCGGGTTCTCCTGCTTGATCACGCGCACGAGCATCCGGAGCCGATCCGAGCCCGAGACCAGGTAGACGAAGTGGCTGATCGCGGCGGCGGCGATCTCGTCGCCGGACACGGAGATGATCGACGCGCCCTCCATGTACCGCCCGGCGAGCCGCTGGATGTCCTCCGGGATCGTCGCCGAGAACAGGAGCGTCTGGCGCTGCGTCGGCAGGCCGCTCATGATCTCGGAGAGCTCCTTCTCGAACCCCATGGAGAGCATCTCGTCGGCCTCGTCGAGGACCAGTATCTTGAGCTTCTCGAAACCGATCGTGCGCCGCCGCATGTGATCCAGCACGCGCCCGGGCGTGCCGACCACGATCTGGGCGCCCGCGCCGACCTCCTCGACCTGCTTCGTGAACGACGCGCCGCCGTACACCGCGACGCTGACGACGCCGCTCCCCTTGCAGATGGCGTCGACCTCCCGCGAGACCTGGAGCGCGAGCTCCCGCGTCGGCGCGAGCACGAGCGCCTGGATGCCCCCCTTGGGATCGAGCTTCATCGCGAACGGCATCCCGAACGCGGCCGTCTTCCCGGTGCCGGTCTGGGCCTGGATGATGAGATCCTCGCCCGCGAGCACGCGCTCGTACGTGTGGACCTGGACCGGCGTCGGCTTCTCGAAGCCCATCGCCGCGATCGCCTTCGCGAGCGGCTGCGAGAGCTTGAACTCCTCGAACGAGGACGGCTCCTCGGGGGCCTCGACGGAGGGCTGTTCGGTCACGTGATCGGGATTGGTCATCTTTCTCTCTTTTCCAAAATCGCCACTCATTTGCATCCGAACGCCGTACATACCCCCCAGCCGGACTCGGGGTCAAGGCGGGGCGTCGCGGGCACCGCGCGGCGCGAGATCCGTTTCCGCACCTCGGCGCGAAGGGGTATGCTCCTGTCATCTGCGGGAAGGGCACGATGAAGCGGCGCCTATCCACTCTCGCGGCGTCGGCGGTTTCGGCCGTCCCGGCCGCCGCGTCCGCCAACGACCTCGGCGGGCTCGCCTACGTGGTCTTCATCTGGCCGATCGGCGGGATCCTTCTCCTCGCGTCCATCGCGCTCGGCGTCGTCGGGTTGATCCTGCTGCGGAAGACATCGGCCGCGCGCCGGCACCCGGCCTACTCGATCGCGCTCGTCGCCGCCGGCCTGCTCTTCGGCCTCGGCTACCCGCTCCTGGCGTGGGGGCTCGACAGCTCCTACGACGCCGGCGGCTCGGTGGATCTCGCCCTCGTCACGGTGATCCCGGTGGAGATCGCTGCCGTCCTGCTGTGCGCCCTCGGCTGGGTGCTGAAGCGCAAGAGCGCGCGGATGCCCGCAGGGAACCAGCCGACTACTTGATCCCGTGGATCGGGAAGAGGTGCTCCTGGTGGAACGCGATGACGCGCTCGACCTCGGCGTCGATCGCGGCGCCCTCGTCCGCGGAGACGAACCGCTTCATGTCGCGCAGGCCGCCGCCCGCGGTGTAGTCCGCCTTGCCGAGCATCACGCCGCCGATGAGCCCCGCGTACGGATCCGCCTGCTCGGCGCCGTTCAGCACCGCCCAGGCGAGCGCCCAGCCGCGGGCCGTGTCCGCCGGCATGTAGCCGCCGCCCCCGAGCACGAGCATCGGCGCGCCTATCGACCGCACGCGCTCCGCCGCGTCGGCCATGGCGTTGTTCGTCATCCGGAGCTGCGCGAGCGGATCGCCGAACAGCGGATCCATCCCGATCTCGAAGACGACGAAGTCGGGCGCGTACGCCGTCACCACCGGCACGACGACCCCGTCGATCACGCGCGCCATGGCGGCGTCGCCCGCGCCCGGCGGCAGCGGCAGGTTGACGTTGTACCCGCGCCCCTCGCCTCTCCCGAGCTCGGTCTCCTCGCCGATCCACGGGTAGAGCGTCCGCCCGGTCTGGTGCACGGAGACGGTCAGCACGCGCCGCTCATCCAGGAACGCCGCCTCGGTGCCGTTGCCGTGGTGGACGTCGAGATCGACGCAAGCGACGCGCGCCCCGTGCTCCGCGAGCTCGGCGCACGCGAGCACGACGTCGTTGATGTAGCAGAACCCCTCGGCGTTCGCCGGGCCAGCGTGGTGGAAGCCGCCTATCGGGTTGAACGCCATCCGCGCCGCGCCCGCGGCGATCGCCCTCGCGCCCTGGAGCGACGCGCCGGCCGACCGGCTCGCGAGGCGGAGCACCCCCTCGAAGGCCGGGCAGTCCGGCGTGCCGAGCCCGAAGTCGGCCATCGACTCTTCGAAGCGGCCCGCGTCCGCGGCGCCCAGCGCGGCCCGGTAGG
>JALNZK010000168.1 GCA_023229365.1 Pseudomonadota bacterium
GGGGGGGGGCGCATGCACTTTCCTCCATGAAAACAGCATTTGTACCACGGTATTCTCCAACAGATTTAGTGTCAATGCCGAATCTTCGGCGACAATTAAATTTGGTACGGGCGCCCGATCCGCGACCGGGAATACCGATCCTCATTCGGGCGATGATTTCGTCGAAGGCGCCCGCGCGCTTTCGAGAACGGCGCGGATGCTCTATGCTCTGCGGACGAAAGCCGGAAACGATCGAATGCCGTTGAAGCTCCTCCATACGCTCCCGCTCGTCCTCGCGCTCGGCGGGGTCGTTACGCTCGTCGCGGGGTGCCGCGCGAGGGATCCCGTGATCCTGCCGCCTGTGAAGCCGGTCCAGAACGTGCTCCTGTGGACCATCGACGCGCAGGGCCGCGTGGACACGCACTGGGTCCGCGGCAACAGGAACGGCGGCCGGATCATCGCGTCGCGGCCCGGGCTCCTGCTCGCGGTGCCCGGCGGCGTGTACGAGGTCGAGGAGCGGGCGGTCGAGCTCCCGACCTGCGACTGCGCCGCGTGGGAGGCGGCCGGGCGGGAGGGCGCGTGCCCGGCGGTCGCGGCGGGCGCCGACGTCACCCGCCTCGTCGCCGTGAGCCGGCTGGACGGCGAGGAGTCTCCGATCACCGATCCGCCCGAGGCGGAGGACGGGAACGGGCCGGCGTTCGGCGAGCTCGCGTCCAGGGCGAGGGTGACCGCGTCGATGGGGCCGTACCTTTTCGTCCGGATCGACACGCGGGCGACGGCGTGCGGCGCGGCCCACGACACCCTGTCCTCCGAGCTCATCGTGTTCGACCTCGTCGCCGGCGGGGCCGTCGACCTCTTCACCGAGGCGGAGCGGAGCGCGCTGGCCGGGCGGGAGCAGGCGGCGGCGTTCGAGCTGTTCGAAGGCGACACCCTCGTCGACGCGGCGCGGCCGGAGGATCTCGAGCTGACGATGATCGCCCCGTCCGTTTTGCCCGGGGTCGGGCTCGGCCTGCGCTACCAGTTCTCGGCGGGCTCGTCCTTCGCCGCGTCCGACGGCGCCTGGGGCGCCTACACGCGATCGGTCGAGGTCAACGCGGCCGCGCTCCCGGCGTCGATCGCCCCGTTCGCCGAGATCCCGGAGGCGCTCCGCACGTTCCCGCCGCCCGGGGAGGGGCTCGCGATCGGCGGGTTCGCCCCGATCACCGCGACGACGGAGCAGCTCGCGGCGCTGGAGCGCTCGTTCGCCGCCGCCGAGGAGGATGCGGATGCCGAAGGCTCCACACGTGCTCTCGATCCGTGACCTCGTCGTCGAGGTGACGGGGCGAGACGGCGCGCGCGACGTGATCGACGGCCTCTCGCTCGACGTGCCGCGGGGGCGGGCGGTCGCGCTCGTCGGGGAGTCGGGCTCCGGCAAGACGCTCACGGCGCTCGCGGTGCTCGGGCTCCTGCCGCGCGCGGCGAAGGTCCGGCGCGGCGCCGTGCTGTTCGACGGGGAGGACGTCCTCGCGGCCGGCGAGGATCGCCTGTGCGAGCTCCGCGGTGACCGGATCGGCATGGTGTTCCAGGAGCCGCGCTCCGCGCTCAACCCGCTCAAGCAGGTCGGGCCGCAGATCGGCGAGGTGCTGCGGCTGCACAAGGGGCTCGGCGGGAGCCTCGTCCGCGAGCAGGTGCTGTCGCTCATGGAGATGGTCGGCATCGCGGACCCGCCGCGGAGCTACGCGGCCTACCCGCACCAGCTGTCGAGCGGCGTGCTCCAGCGCATCCTCGTCGCGGTCGCGCTGGCGTGCCGCCCGGACCTCGTGATCGCCGACGAGCCCACGAGCGCGCTCGACGCCACGGTCCAGGCCCAGATCATCGATCTCCTCGCGCGCCTGCGGCGCGACCTCCGGATGTCGATGCTGCTCATCACCCACAGCCTGGGCGTCGTGGCGGCGCTCGCCGACTCGGTCGCGGTGCTGCACGGCGGCCGCGTGATCGAGGCGGGCGACGTGCGGCAGGTCTTTGCGGCGCCCGAGCACCCGTACACCCGCTCCCTCCTCGAGGCGGGCGCGGCCGGGGGGAGGGTGCGCCAGTGAAAGGCGAACCGCGCGCGCCCCTCGTCGAGGCCAAGGAGGTCACGAAGCTGTACTACGCGAGCCCGGGCCTGTGGGCCGCGGGGGGCCGGCGAAAGTACGTCCGCGCCCTGGATCGAGTGTCGCTGGCCGTCTTCCCGGGCGAGACGGTCGGGCTGGTCGGCGAGTCCGGCTGCGGGAAGAGCACGCTCGGCCGGCTGCTCATCCGGCTCGAGACGCCGACCGCCGGGCAGATCGCGTTCGACGGGCAGGACATCACGCGGCTGCGCGGCGGGAAGCTCAGGCGGCGCCGGCGCGACATGCAGATCATCTTCCAGGATCCGGCGTCGAGCCTGAACCCGCGGCTCAAGGTGCGCACGGCGCTCGAGGAGGCGGTGCGCACGCACAGGGGGCGCGTCTCGGCGCGGCAGATGATCGCGCAGCTCGGGGCGCTCCTCGAGATGGTCCGGCTGCCGGTCGAGGCGCTCGGGCGGCTCCCGCGCGAGTTCTCGGTCGGCGAGCGCCAGCGGATCTCGCTCGCCCGCGCGCTCGCGGTCGAGCCGCGGTTCCTCGTCGCGGACGAGCCGGTGTCGGCGCTCGACGTGGCGAGCCGCGCCCAGCTGTCGGCGCTGCTCGTCAACCTGCAGCGGGAGCTGGGCGTCGCCTTCCTGCTCATCTCGCACGACGTCGAGCTCGTCGGCCGCCTGAGCCACAGGATCGCCGTGATGTACCTCGGCCGCATCGTGGAGATCGCGCCGACGGATCGGCTCCTCGACGCGCCGCGCCACCCGTACACGCGCGCGCTGCTCGCCTCGGTGCTGTCGCGCGAGCCGGGCGCGTTCCGCCCGCCCGCCGTCGTGCACGGCGATCCGCCCTCGCCGCTCGAGCCGCCGAAGGGGTGCCACTTCCACCCGCGCTGCCCGCACGCCGAGATGTCGTGCCGCCTGATCGTGCCGCTCGTGCGCGAGGTCGGGCCGGGGCACCTCTCGATGTGCCACTTCGAGTTCGACGGCGACGTCAAGCTCGCGCCGCGCCCGTGAGCCCCGATCGCGGGCGGATTTTTCTCCCGTAGCGTCGATTTTCGTCAACCGCGCGGCGGAACGTCCGATTCAGGGGGGAGGGACGGCGGCCGTCTCGCGCCGCCGGGAGAGGAGTCTCATGGACGCGGAGCAGAGGATCGAGGCGCTCGAGAGGATCGCGGCCACGGCAGGGACCGCGGCGGCGGGGGCCGCGCCGGTCGCGGACGGGAGCGTGCGGCGGCGCATCGACGAGGGGTACTGCGTGCTCATCGGGTGCGCGAGCCACGCCACGGCGCTCGCGGTCGAGGGGCTCGAGCCGAGCGAGGTTCGGCGCTTCAGGATGATGGTCGACGCGCTCGCCGAGGCGGAGGAGCTGTTCGCGCGCGAGGGCCCGGGCAAGGCTGGGTGGAGGCTCGTGGCCGTCCGCGACGCGCTCTATGACGCGGTCGGCGAGGCGGCCGGGAGGCTCAGGTCCCGCGCGGCGTTCGCGTTCCGCCACGACGGCGACGACCGGCGCCGGCGGATCTTCTTCGCCGCGTACGCCCCGAGCCTCCCGCCGAGGCTCAAGGGGCGCCGCGCCATGTTCGACACCGTGGAGTTGAAATTGCGGTGACGTGGGCTAGACTGCCGCCCTGATGATCGCGATCTCCCTCCAGTCCGGCAGCAACGGCAACTGCATCTACGTCGAGGCCGGCGACACGCGCCTCCTCGTCGACGCGGGGATTAGCGGCAAGCAGGTCGAGCGGCGGCTCGCCTCCCGCGGGCGCGATCCGCGGTCCCTGTCGGCGGTGCTCGTCACGCACGACCACATCGACCACGTGAAGTGCGCCGGGATCTACGCGCGCAAGTGGGGCGTCCCGGTCTACCTCACCGGCAAGACGCTCGCTGCGGCGCGCGGGAGGTTCGACCTCGGCCGGATCGCCGACGTGCGCGCGTTCGGCGCCGGCGACGCGTTCGAGATCGGGGGAGTGCGGGTCGAGACGATCCCGACGCCCCACGACGGCACGGACGGCGTCGCGTACGCCGTGGAGCATCGGGGAAAGAGGCTCGGCGTGCTTACGGATCTCGGCCACCCGTTCGACGGCCTCGGCGCGCTCGTGTCGGATCTCGACGGCGTGTTCCTCGAGAGCAACCACGACGAACGGATGCTCGCGGAGGGGCCGTACCCCGCGTACCTCAAGCGCCGCATCCGGGGGCCGCACGGGCACATCTCGAACGAGGAGGCGGCGGCGCTCCTCACCGCGGCGGCGGATCTCGGCAGGCTCCAGTGGGCCTGCCTCGCGCACCTGTCGGCCGAGAACAACACGCCCGAGGTCGCGCTCGCGACGAGCGCGAGGGCGCTCGACGGCCGGATCCCGCTCGCCGTGGCGAGCCGCGAGATCGTTTCCGACGTCTTCGAAATCTGATTCGGGTCACGCTCGGGCCCGGTGAATTCGTGATACGCTCCCGACGAGAGGAAGGGGGGTGCGGGCGACATGGCAATCAGAGCGTCTGTGCTGTCTCGGATCGCGGGGGCCCTTGCGGCGGCGGCGCTCGCGGCGTGCGGCGAAGGCGGCGACACCGGGGATCCGGACGCGAGCTCGGATTCCGACGCGGACACCGACACGGATTCCGACGCGGACACGGATTCCGACGCGGACACGGATTCCGACGCGGACACCGACACGGATTCGGACGTCGACACCGATTCCGACGCGGACGCGGGAGGCGACGGCGGCGAGCCGGACACCGAGACCGGCGCCGAGTGCGTCGACGAGGACAGCGACTCGTGGTGCCTCCCGTTCGACTGCGTCGACACGGACAGCTCGATCAACCCCGGGCAGCTGGAGGACGCCGACGGCGGGGTCGACGACGACTGCGACGGGCTGACCGACGAGCTCGACGTACCCGCGCCGACGATGTGGGCCGAGCTGTGGTACTCCGCAGACACGCTCCTCGTGTACGTGGAGCTCGACGCGGAGGACGGGACGGTGGTCGGCTTCACGTCGAGCGCGGTGACCGGCCTCCCGTGGGGGCACAACCTGATCACGATGCTGGAGGACGGCTCGCTCTTCGGCGCGCGGCTGTCGGACGCCGACGATCAGACCCACTTCTACCACATCGCCGAGCCGCCGCGGGACGGCAGCCCGGTCACCCCGACCCTGCTCGGGACGATGCCCGGCGGCATCATGCTCGAGGCGCTGTACACCGACTGCGACGGGCGGCTCTACGGAATGGACACCGGCGTCGACGTGAGCAGCTCCACCGGCAACCGGCTGCTGCGCTTCACGGGCGACTACCTGGCGAGCGACTTCAGCTTCATCGTGGTCAGCGATCTCGAGGTCGCCGATGTGGCCGACATCGACGACATGGGCCCCGGGATCGACGCGGACGGCGAGATTACAGACAACCCGGGCTTCGCGATCGACTCGTGCGACATTTACGATTTCGACTACGAGACCGGCTTCGGCACGCTGATCGCGACCGGCGGCACCTGGGGGATCCACGCGCTCGGCGGCCCGCTGTTCACCGACGGGGTCTCGCGGTTGTACGTGCTGTCGATGGACGCCGAGCTGTTCGAGGTCGATCCGATCACGTACGCTATTTCCGGCGTCCTCGGCACGGGGCCGGCGGTCACCACGGGCCTGCCCGGTTGGACCGGCCTCGCGGGCCCCCTGACCGACTGCATCAGCGGCTTCCCGGAGTGAGCGCAAGAGTGAGCGCAAGACGCTTGACGCCCAACCGGCCTGCCCGTACCGTTCGGCGGCCATGAGCACGACAGCCGACGACAAGGTGATCAAGTCCGTCGGGCGCGGCGTCCTGTACATCGCCTTCGCCAAGGCGTGGTTCCTCGTCACCGGGGTGGCGCTCGGCCTGATCCTGCCCCGCGTCTTCAAGTGGTCGGCCGGCAGCGAGGAGGCCGGGCAGGCGCTGTTCGGCGCCTACGGCATCGTCTTCACCGGCGTGTCGTTCATCAACAACACGCTGATAACGGGCACGATCCAGGCGGTCTCCAAGTTCACGAGCGAGGACGAGACGCGCGCGGGGGCCGTGCGCCGCACCGGCCTCCTCGTCCAGGGCGGCATCGGCGTGATCCTCGGCGCGGCGTACGCGCTCCTCGCGGGCGTCATCGCGACGTTCTGGTTCGAGAAGCCCGACCTCGCGGACCTGATGCGCCTCTCCGCCGGCATCATCGTCGCGTACTCCTGCTACGGCGTGTTCATCGGCTCGTTCAATGGGCTGCGGCGGTTCAACCGGCAGGCGCTGTTCGACGTCACGTTCTCGACGCTGAAGACGGTCGCCATCATCCTGTTCGTCGTGGCCGGCTTCGAGGTGCTCGGCACGGTGCTCGGCTTCCTGATCACCGCGGTGCTCGTCGCGATCCTCGCGGGGTTCGTCTCGCGCCGCCCGGTGGTCGGGACGTTCCCCGCCAAGCGCTTCCTCCAGTTCGACACGCTGTTGCTCGTCTACACGTTCCTCCTGAACCTCGTGCTCATGCTGGATCTCTACCTGCTCGGGGGGCTCGTGCCGGGCGCGGACGCCTTGCAGCGCGCCGGCCAGTACAAGGCCGCGCAGCAGCTCGCCTTCATCCCGTACCAGGCGGTGCTCGCGATCGCGTTCGTCGTGTTCCCGCTCGTCTCGAAGGCGACGTTCGATCAGGACGAGGAGAAGGCGCGCGGCTACGTGCGGCAGACCATGCGCTTCGCCGCCATCTTCCTCACGGCGCTCGCGGCGGTCATGTTCGCGCTCCCGGAGCAGGCGGCGCGCCTCATGTTCCCGCCGGAGTACGCGGTCATCGCCCCGGCGCTCCGGATCCTCTCCCTCGGCATCGTCGCGTTCGGGCTGATGATCATCGGCAACACGATCCTGAACGGTTCGGGTCACCCGTGGCGTGCGCTCGCCGTGATCGTCGCGGGGCTCGTCGCGGCGGTCGGCTCCGTGTCCGCGCTCGTCTCCGGCGCGGGGCACGGGACCGAGACGCTCGCGGCGGCGGCGTCCGGATCGGGCATCGGCTGGACCGTGGCGCTCGTCGTCTGCGGGGTCCTCGTGTGGCGCCGCTTCAAGGCGTTCCTGCCCTGGAAGACGGCGCTGCGCGTCGCGATCGCCGGCGCTGCGGCGGCGGCGGCCGGGCACGTCCTCCCGGTTGCGGGCAAGATGTTCACGCTCGTGGAGGTGGTGGTGGTGCTGCTGGTCTACCTGGGCGCGCTCGCCTTGATGCGCGAGTTCGGCCGGGAGGATCTGTCCAAGGTGAGGAAGATCATCGGCCGCGGGTGAGCGGAGACGTCGGATGAGCGCGCCTGAGAAAGCGAATGCGGGCTGCCTGGGGATCGGCGCGGACGTCGCCGCGATCCTCCCGGCGTGGCTCGCGTGCCTCGCCGTCGATCCGACGAGCGCGGCGATCGTCGGCCTGCCGCTCGCGGCCGCGGCGATCGCGATCCGCAGGAGGCTTTGGCCGGCCACCCCCTTCCGGGGCCGCGTCGTCGTCGGCGTCGCGCTGCCGTTTGCGGTGATCGCCGCGTCGGCCGCCGTCGGGCTCGGGAGCCTCGGCGCGATTGTGCCGTGGCTCGTCGCGGCCGCGCCGATCGCGGTGCTGGAGCGGCGGCTCGCGCGCCGCGGCAGGTCGCTCGTCGCCCGCTTCCCGCTCGTGACGGGCGCCGTCTTCGCGCTGCTCGCGCTCGCGCTCGACCTGCTCCTGCTCACCTGGAACGTGATCGAGTACCCCACCGAGGACTACATCAAGGCGTTCGCCGCCCCCCAGGCGGCGCCCGAGTGGAGCGGCGCGGCGAAGCGCGCGGCGGTCGCCATCGCCCGGGAGGGGGACGCCGGCGCGGGCGGCGTCCTGGCGCTCGCGAAAGAGGGCTCGCCGCACGGCGTCTACGTCACGCTGTACGACGCGGAGGGGAGGAGCGCCCGCGGCTTCTCGCGCGGCGGCGGGGACTCGTTCACGGCCGTCCTGAACGCCTCGAACCGGGCGCGCGGGGCGGCGCCGCCGGGGTGGAACGCGGACGGCGGGCAGCTCCGCGTCCAGGTCGACGTGCCCGGACCGACGCGGCGCGCGGCGTACCGCCCGCTGTTCGAGCTCGGCGCGGGGCTGTTCCGGGGCGCGGATCCGGCGCTCAAGAGCATGGCGCACCTCGGGCGCTGGCTCGACCTCTGCTCCCAGACCGAGATCGGCGTCGACGGGATCGCCTTCGCCGTGCGCGGCCGCGAGGAGCCGGTGGTCGTGCTGCCCGCCGATCCCGTCACCCAGGGCATGCTGACGCCCCGCGTCACGTCGAACGCCAAGGCGCTCGAGGTCATCGCCGCGCGGGCGGCGGAGGCGCAGCTGGGAGACGAGGGGGCGATCGAGCGCGGCTTCGTGCGGGCGGGGCTGTTCCGGACGACGAGCTTCGCGAGCGCCGGCGCGGACGGCGCGGTCGCGGATCTGTTCCGCGGCAACACCCTCCACGGCGAGCGGCTGACGCGCGCCGACCTCGTGTCGCGAACCGCGCTCGCGGTGTCCTGGCTCTCGAGGCGCGTGGAGGCGGACGGGCGGTTCCACTACGAGTTGTTCCCGCCGTACCGCGCGCGGACGAAGGGCTACAACCTGCCGCGCCACGCCGGCGCCGTGTACGGCCTGTTCACGGCGTACAGGTACGGCCGCGCGGAGCCGGGGCTCGCGAAGGCCGGGCGGGAGGCGCTGCCGGCCGGGCTCCGGGCGCTCGACTACATGGACGCGAACCTCCGGGCGCCGGCGAAGAAATCGGGCGGCGCGCTGTGCTTCGTCGGCGATCGCGGGCGGGCGGAGTCCGGCTCCACCGCGCTCGGGGCGATCGCGATAGCGCTCCTCCCGGCGCCCGAGGAGGTGGAGGACGCGGCGCTCGCAGCGCGCGTCCGGGCCTACCCCGCGGAGGATCGCCTCGCCGGGATGACGCGCTGCATGCTCCAGATGATCGACCCGGACGGCGCGGTGTTCGCGACGCACCGGGATTCGAGGCGCCGCGCGCGGGTGAAGAAGGAGCCGCTCTACTACCCGGGCGAGGTGGCGCTCGCGCTCGTCAAGATCTACCAGCGGACGGGCGATCCCGGTGCGCTCGAGGGCTCGCGGCGCATCGCCGATCGGCAGCTCCGCCTGTACGCCGTGCCGCGGGCGCTCGAGTTCCCGTGGCCGGGGGATCACTGGATCATCCAGGCGCTCGCCGAGCTCACCGCGGTGACCGGCGACGAGGAGTACGCGCGGCTCGCCGTGCTCATGGCCGAGGGCTACGTGCGGGAGCAGCACCCGCCGCAGGCGTTCCTCTACCCGGACTACCGCGGCGCGTACCGCCGCATCTTCGACGTGCCGCGCACGACGCGGGCAGGCTCCCGCGGCGAGGCGCCCGGCGGCGCGGTCCG
>JALNZK010000169.1 GCA_023229365.1 Pseudomonadota bacterium
CGCAGCGGATCTCGCCCGCCGACGCCACGGCGGGGGACGTGGACGGTTCCTTCTGGCCGTCGCTCGCGGCCACGGGCGCCGGCGCCTGGGTCGCCGCGTTCGCCGACACGGATCCGGGCACGATCCTCGAGTCGGTACCGAGCGACATCGCCCTGTACGACGACGGCGCCCTCGCGGATCTCGTCGGGACGGGGAGCTACTTCTACCGCGAGCCCGCGCTGGCGTACGACGGCGCGCGGTTCGGCCTCCTGTACCTCTCGCGCCTCCTCACGTTCGAGTCGCTCGACTTCCTCTCGCTCGACGCCGCCTTCGCGCCCCCGGCCGCCCCGTACGCCGCCTCGCGGATCGACTCCTCCTCCGGCGCGGACAACACGAGCGGAGGCCGCCTCGTCGCGGTGGCCGCGGACCGGTTCGCGGCGGTCTGGATCAGCCGGAGCGACGACGTCGATCACCTCGAGTACCTCGACTTCGAGGTCTGCGGCGCGGGCGATTGAGCGCACGCCTTCCGGATCTCGGCCTCGGGCTCGCGGCGCGGGTGTTCTCGGCCGCCTCTCGGGCGCGGGCCGCCGCCTACGATCGCGGCGCGCTCCCGATCGCGCGGATCGAGGGCGCCGCCGTCGTCTCGATAGGCAACCTGCGCGCGGGCGGTTCCGGCAAGACGCCGTTCGCGATGTGGCTCGCGGCGGCGCTCTCGAGGCGCGTGCCCGGGGTCGCGATCGCGCTGCGCGGCTACGGCGGGAGCCTGAGCGGAGTCGGCGGCGCGGTCTCGCTCGGCGCGGGGCCCCTGGTCTCGCCGCGAGAGGCCGGAGACGAGGCGTACCTCGCCGCGCTGCGATCGCCACCCGGCGTCTCGGTGTGGGTCGGCGCGGATCGCGTCCTCACCGCGCGGCGCGCGGCGCGCGGCGGGGCGCGGGTCGTGGTGCTCGACGACGGCTTCCAGCACCGGCGCCTCTTCCGCGACTGCGACATCGTGCTCGTCTGCCCCGAGGACCTCGACCCCGGCACGCCCACGCTCCCGCGCGGCCCGCTCCGCGAGAGGGCCGACGCGCTCGGGCGCGCCGACCTGGTGGCCGGCTTCGAGGCCGAGTGGGCGGGCAGGGCCGACGCGCCCGGGATCCTGCTCGGGTCGTCGATCGCCGGGCTCGCGGATCGCGCGGGCGCGGTCTCGCCGATCGCGCCTGGCCAAAGCGCCTTCCTGTTCGCCGGGGTGGCGCGGCCCGAGCGCTTCGTCCGCGACGCCGAGGCCGCGGGGCTCGCCGTCGCCGGCGTCCGGCTGTTTTGCGATCACCACAGGTTCAGCCGCCGCGAGATCGAGGGCGTGGCCGCCGAGGCGCGCGCGCGCGGCGCCGAGCTCCTCGTCACGACGGAGAAGGATCTCGTCCGCATCGACGCCGCACCCGCCTCCCGCGAGATCCTCGCGCTGCGGCGCGAGATCGGCGTCGCGCGGGGCGAGGAGCTCCTCGACCGCGGGATCGAACGCGCGCTCGGCGCGGTTTTCCCTTCTCTCCCGGCTCGAAGATGATATCGTCCGTCCACTCGACGGCGAACCGACAGGAGGTCGACATGCGACGGATGGGGTGCCTGCTTCTGTGCGCGGCCTGGCTCGGCAGCTGCGGCGACGAGCCGCCCGCGGCGAGCCCGCAGGCCGACGGCGGGACCGACGCGGACACCGACGCCGACACCGACGTCGACTCGGACACCGACACCGACGCGGACACCGACTCCGACGCGGACGCGGACGCGGGAAACGACTCGGGCGCTGCCAACCCGTGCACCGAGACGCACGAGGTCTACCTCCTCTGGCCGGACGCGGCAGTCACCGCGCCCATGATGATCGAGCAGAACGACGACCCGAGCTTCTACTACATCTACACGACCGAGGAGGACGAGGGCACGGCGGTCGTGCCGTTCGAGCTGCCCTGCGACGACACCTGGTACGTCTTCGGGATCGGCCAGACCGGGATGGGGACGCCTCTGACCGTCCCGAACACGTTCCACGCGAGCCTCGACGGCGCGCCCGAGGCGCTCTGGGAGCTCCAGGTCACGCTGGCGTCCAGCGCGTGGACGTGGAACCAGGGCGGCACGGACGGCACGCCCTGGGCGCCGGAGTTCGAGACGGGCGCACACACCCTCCAGATCCGCGGCGGCCAGGAAGACTGGCTGTTGCGCCTCCCGAAGCTCGGACCGGTCGTGCTGGTGAACGACGCCGCGTGGACCCCGCCCGAGGGCAAGAGCCTCTCGCGCTGAACCGGAGGAGCCGATCGTGCTGCGCGCCATCAAGACGTTCCTGAAGGATCCGCCGCCCGTGGACGCCCTGGACCAGGTCGTCCCGGGGCTCAACATCGTCGAGGGGATCGTCAAGGTCGAGGACCCGCTCCGCTCGCCGGTGCGCGGGCAGAACTGCATCGGCTACTTCTACCGCTCGTTCCTGGTGATCCCGGCCGCCGGCCGCAACCCGGCCCCCACGATCCACAAGCTCCGGGAGGAGGAGGTCTACGGCCCGTTCTCGCTCGACATGAAGGGCGGCCGGCTCGCCGTCGTCCCGGCGCGGCCCGGCAAGTTCACCCGCGAGGATCACCAGGAGCTGAACCGGCAGTACGTCAAGAACTTCCACGCGACCGAGGATCTGATCCTCCCGGGCGCCCGCGTGCGGCTGCGGGGCAAGGCGAAGCTCGAAGGCGGCGTCATGACGCTCACCATGTCCTCGATCACGGTGATCGCCAAGCAGGTCGTGAGCGCCGGCGTGGTCGGCGATCGCAAGCAGCGCCGCAAGCGAAAGTCCTGAGTGCGAGGCGAGGCGGGGACCGATGCGGTCGGGGGGCGCGATCAGTGACGGGGGCCGCGGACCGTGGACTCGACCGTCTTCTCGATGAGCTCCTGCACGTTCTGCTTGACGCGGACCTGATCGACCGCGATCTCGCGCAGCGCGGTCACGGCCTCGCGGTTCTTGCTCCGCACGCGCCTGTCGGAGCCCTTGAGCAGCTGCCGCGTCCGCTTGGCGGCGACGACGACGAGCGCGAACCGGCTCGGGACCTTCTCCAGGCAATCTTCGACGGTGACTCGGGCCATCTGGCACCTCCGGGCTCCTCGAGAGCCGGCGAAATTTACACCAAGCGGCCGGCGCAGGCAAGCTCGTTCGCCTCCCCCTTCTCCCGCTCCCCTGCCCGTGCTAGTTACAGCCATGCTCGTCCTCGCGATCGACACGTCGACCTCGGTGAGCGCCGTGGGCTGGGTGGAGGCGGAGCCGGCGGAGCGCCCGGAGGCGACCCGGTTCGCGCGGTTCGTCGCCCCGGCCGAGCCCGGGCACGCGGAGACGCTCCTCGATAGGATGAACGCCGCGCTCGCGACCGGCGGCCACGCGCTCGCCGGCGTCGGGCTGCTCGTCTTCGGCCGCGGTCCCGGCACGTTCACCGGCTTGCGGATCGGCCTCGGCACGGCCAAGGGGCTCGCCCTCTCCTGCGGCACGCCGCTCCTCGGGATCTCGTCGCTCGAGGCGCTCGCGATCTCGGCCGGCGTCGAGGGGAGGGTCGCGCCGCTCATCGACGCGCGCCGCGGCGAGCTGTACGCCGCGCTGTACGACGTGCGGCTCGACGGCGACCGCCCGATCGCCCGGCTCGAGGTGCCCGAGCAGGTCGTGCGCCCCGAGAACCTCGGCGCCGCGATCGGCCCGGGAGCCCCCGGCTCGCGCCTCTTCTTCGTCGGCAACGGCGCGGTCCGGTACGCGGACGCCGCGCGCGCCCTCGGCGAGCTGCCGCCCCTCGCCTTCCCGGCGCCGGATCCGTGCCGGATGGCGCTCCTGGGCCTCGAGCGGTTCGTCCGCGGGGGCCCGGACGACCTCGCGGCGCTCGAGCCCTCGTACCTGCGCGAGCCCGACGCGAGGCTCCCGATCACGACCTGATTGACGCCCCCGACGAGACAGGCGAATATTCGCCCCGTGACGGAGAACACGGAGCAGCTTCCCGCCAAGTTCGGGCCCTACTGGTTGATCGATCTCATCGGCAAGGGCGGGATGGCCGAGATCTTCCTCTCCAAGACGTTCACGGGGCTCGGCACCGAACGGCTGTGCGTCATCAAGCGCGTGCTGCCCCAGCTCAACGCCGACGTCGGCTTCTGCGAGATGCTCATCAAGGAGGCGAAGCTGTGCGCCCGCCTCTCGCACGCGAACGTCGTCCAGACGTACGAGCTCGGCCAGATCGACGGGCAGTACTACATCGCGATGGAGTACGTCGAGGGGGTCGATCTGAACCGCCTCCTCGGCCTGCTCGCGCGGATCCGGATCGCGCTGCCGCTGCAGTTCGCGCTGTACATCGTCGTCGAGGCGCTCCGCGGGCTCGACTACGCGCACAGGCTCGCCGACAGCTCCGACGCGCCTTTGAACATCATCCACCGCGACGTGTCGCCGACCAACGTCCTCATCTCGACCGAGGGCGAGGTCAAGCTCTGCGACTTCGGCATCGCGAAGGCGGCGTTCGACGACCGCGGCGTCGAGCACCGCCTCGACGAGTACCATCTCAAGGGCAAGGTCGCGTACATGGCGCCCGAGCACATCGCCGGCGGGACCATCGACCGCAGGGCGGATCTGTTCGCCGCCGGAATCCTCGTGTGGGAGCTGCTCCAGGGCCGCCGCCTGTACAAGACGAAGGACGAGGCCGAGACCCTGCGCCGGGCCACCGCCGCGGAGGTGCCGCCGCTCGAGGACCGCGGCTTCCCGGAGTTCGAGAGGCTCGCGTCGATCGTGCGGAAGGCGCTCGCGCGCGATCCCGCCGAGCGGTTCCAGACCGGCCACGAGTTCATCAGCGCGATAGAAGACTACATGCACGCCTCGGGCCAGATGATCTCGCAGCTCAGGTTCTCGGAGTTCCTGATGGAGAACTTCGGCGAGAGCCTGCTGCAGCAGCGGCGGGAGCGGGAGCGGCACCTCGGGGAGATGATGCGGATCCGCACCGCCGAGGAGTCGGAGGCGCGCTCGCGGGTGCGGAACGACATCACCGCCTCGCTGCTCATCGAGGAGGAGGAAGACGAAGAGCCCAAGCCGCGGCCGCAGGAGGCCGCGGAGCCTCCGCCGCCGCGCCCCGAGGCGCCCGCCGCCGCCCCGCCGCGATCGGGCGGTCACGCCGGCCTGTGGATCGCCGTCGCCGGCTTGGTCGCCGCGGCGGCAGCGACCGCGATCGCCCTGTGGCTCTTCGGCGTGTATTGATCACGCGAGATCGAAGTCCTTGCAGAACACGATCACCTCGGGCCGCAACGCGCCTTCGTAGCGCGCGAGGCGGTGCAGGTCGTTCGGGAAGCCGTGCAGGCAGGAGCCGTCGCGCTCGTCGAAGTGGGCGCAGTGCTCGCACGTGAACCTGAAGGAGTACGCCTCCTTCTGCGCCTCGAACCCTAAGCCGAAGCGGACCTCCATCACGCCCTCTCGAGCAGCACCGCCGCCTCGACGTGCGCGGTCTGCGGGAACATGTCGAACCCGACGCAGCGAGCGACGCGGTAGCCGCCCGCCGCGAGGTGGCCGAGATCGCGCCGCAGCGTGGCCGGATCGCACGACACGTAGATCACGGCGCGGTGATCCCCCAGCGCGATCCGCCGCGCTAGCTCCGCGTGCCCCGTCCTCGGCGGATCGAGCACCACGAGCTGCGCGCGCGCGCCGAGCTCGTCGTACGTCGCGATCGCGTCGCCGCAGCGGACGTCCACCCAGCCGAGGCCCCGCGCCGCGACGTTCTCCCGCGCGGCCCCGCACGCGAGGCGATCGAGCTCGACCGTCGCGAGCGAATCGAGGTGGGGCGCGAGCGCGACCGTCAGGTTCCCGGCGCCCGAGTAGAGCTCGAGGCCGCGGCCGCACCCGAGCTCCGCCGCCCACCCCGCGACGGCGGACGCCAGCGCGCGGTTCACCTCGGCGTGCGCCTGGCCGAAGCTCGACGACGGCACGAGCAGCGGCGCGCCGTCCCCGCCCTCGACCGCGACGGCGCTCGGACCCGCCACCTGCGTCGCGACGCCGTCGACGCGCGCGGCGATCGCCGCGAACGGCTCCGGCACGAGCCGCGCCGCGACCGCGTAGAACGCGGGAGGCAGGGGCTGCGCCGAGTCCACTGCGACCGCGACGCCGGAGGCCGCCGCGACGGCGCGGAGTTCCACCGGCGCCGCAAGGGAGGCGAGCAGCTCGCCCTTGAGCCGCCCGATCACGCCCTCGATCGCGGGATCGAGAACCGGGCAGCGATCGACGTCGACTACCTCGCGGCCGGAGGCGGCGAAGAACCCGAACGGCGCCGCGCCCCGGCGCCTCGGGCCGAGGTGGAGCCTCGCGACGCGACGGTACCCGAGCGGCCGGCCCGCGCGCCGCACCTCGCACGCGTCGCGGCCAACGGCCCGACCGAGGAAGCGCGCCTTGGCCTCGACCTGCGCCGCCTCGTCGACGTGCAGCCAGGCGCAGCCGCCGCAACGGCCGTGGAGCGGGCAGCAGGGCGGTCGGCGATCCGGGCCGGGGCGCTCGACGTCCACCAGCGCGGCGCGGATCAGGTCCTTGTTCTCCCGCACGACCCTCGCCGCGACGGCGTCCCCGGGCGCGGTGAACGGGACGAAGCAGACCTTCCCGTCGACGCGCCCCACCCCGTCGCCGCCGGCGGCGAGGCTCTCGATCTCGAGGCGGATCACCTTCTCTCCCACGCTCCGGCTCCGGCGGTTAAGTTTTGCCAACCAGCGGCGAAACAGGTTAACACGGAGGTCCCGGCGCGGCCACTCGGCCCCGCCGCGCGAGAACATGAACGAACGCACGGGCGACAGATCGGATCTCGGGGGCGCGAGCAGGGGCGCGAAGGACGGGCCGCCGGCGCGGTCGGCCGACGTCGTCCGCTACGATCCGCTCGAGGCGTTCCTGCGGGAGATCCAGCAGTACCCGCTGCTCGGTCCCGAGGACGAGCGGATGCTCGCCGAGAAGTACGTGGCGACCGGCGACGTCCAGGCGGCCGCGCGGCTCGTGACCTCCAACCTCCGCCTGGTCGTGAAGATCGCCTTCGAGTACCGGCGCGCCTACCGCAACATCATGGACCTCGTCCAGGAGGGCAACATCGGCCTCATGCACGCGGTCAAGAAGTTCGACCCGACGCGCGGGGTCAAGCTGTCGTCGTACGCCGCGTGGTGGATCCGCGCGTACATCCTGCGCTTCATCCTGAACAACTGGCGCCTCGTGAAGCTCGGCACGACCCAGTCCCAGCGCAAGCTCTTCTTCAACCTCAACAAGGAGCGCCAGCGGCTCCGGTCGATGGGGATCGAGCCCACCTCCGCCGCGCTCGCCGAGCGCATGGGCGTCGCCGAGCGCGAGGTCGACGACATGGAGCGGCGCCTCAAGGCGGACGACGTGTCGCTGGACGCCGAGATCAACGACGCCGAGGGCCGATCGCTCACGCGGCTCGACCTGATCGCCGATCCGGGCGCGCTCCAGGACAGCCTCTTCCAGGACGCCGACTTCGACGACGCCTTCAAGAAGCGGCTGCACTCCTTCGGCGCCCAGCTCACCGGCAAGGAGCAGTTCATCTTCCAGAACCGCCTCGTCGGGGGCGACCCGCTCACGCTCCAGGAGATCGGCGACAAGTTCGGCGTGAGCCGCGAGCGCATCCGGCAGATCGAGCGGCGGCTCCTGGACAAGCTGCGCAGCTACCTCACGTCGGAGATGCCCGGTTTCTTCGACGGGGAGGAGGTCTCGTGACGGCGACCGCCCGCGGCGGCGGCACGCTCCACGTCGTCGCGACGCCTATCGGGAACCTCGAAGACGTCTCCCCTCGGGCGCTCAGGACGCTGCGCGAGGTCGCGCTCATCGCCGCCGAGGACACCCGGGTCACCGCGAGGCTGCTCGCCCGCTACGGCGTGCGGACGCCGTGCCGGAGCTTCAGGGAGCAGAACGCGGCGCGCGCGATCCCCGGGCTCATGGAGCGGCTCGCGGCGGGCGACGACGTCGCGCTCGTATGCGACGCGGGGACCCCCGGGATCTCCGACCCCGGCGTGGCGCTCGTCGAGGCCGCGGCGGAGGCGGGCTTTTGCGTCTCCCCTATCCCCGGCCCGTCCGCGCTCGCGGCCGCGATCTCGGTCGCCGCGCTGCCGGGCGACGGGGTCCGCTTCGTCGGGTTCCTCCCACGCTCCGGCAGGAACCGGCGCGAGCGGATCGCCGAGCTCGCCGCGGATCGCTCGTGCACCGTCCTCTACGAGTCGCCGGCCCGCCTCGCGGCGACGCTGCGCGATCTCGCGGGGGCCTGCGGCGAAAGGCGCGCGGTCGTGATGCGCGAGCTGACCAAGATCCACGAGGAGATCGCCCGGGGCACGCTCATAGCGCTCGCGGCGCGGTTCGAGGGCGGGACGCGCGGGGAGATCGTCGTCGCCGTGGCCGGCGCCCCGAAGGCGGCGCCCGCGGCGGTGGGCGACGATACGCTTCGACTGGCCGTCGCGGAGCACCTCGCCGCCGGCATGTCCGCCCGCGACGCCTCTGCGGCCGTCGCCGTCGCGCTCGGCGTGCCTAGAAAGCGGGCGTACGCGGCGGCGGTCGCGGCGGCTGGGAGACGGTCATCGGTTTGATGCTTCGAGAAACTGCGAGGTCGGCCTCTTGCTCGCCATGAAAGAGGTCGACGTGAGCGAGGCGATCGCGAAAGCGTGCTCCGAACGCGGTACCAACTCACCCGTCGACCGGTCGCGTGTTACTTTTTCTTGGGAGGCGATTTGGTCTTCCCCGGGGGCTTGGGCGCTCCGAGATCTTCGACCGCCTCGGCGAATTCCTTCACGAGACCGGGTTTCAACCGGAACACTTCGACGCCCCCTCCCCGAACGGTGTAGGCGTCGGGAATGAAGACCTCATCCTTGCCGTAGTCGACGGCGACGGTGCCGTCGCCACCCTTTTCGTAGTTCAGCTTCAGGCAGCGGAACATCAGCTCTCGCCCCTCTCGGGACAGCTGATTGAGGTTGGCGAGAGTCGCCGGAAGAACGCTCCGACTTGGTTTCTGTTCTCTTTGGACTATTTTTCTGACCATCTGGATATCCTCATCTGCGAAGCTCGTCCGACAGTCTACCTGGAAGCAGGGTCGGTTCTTCAAGAGATTAGGATCTCCGTCCTGTTCTGCCTACGTCTTTGTCCGGATCGGATCGGATATGGGTGTCGAGTAGCACCCGGCCGGTTGCCCGACCGGGGCCCTCACCAGATCCGGACGAGGAGATTGCCACCATCCGGCTCTTCTGTCGGTACGTCTCATGGAGCGGCCCACAGGTTCCTGTAGACCCTGACCTTCGGGAGCGGTATCTCGCGGAGCATCCGGTTGAAGCGTTCCCAGGTCATCCGCGTCC
>JALNZK010000170.1 GCA_023229365.1 Pseudomonadota bacterium
CGAGTGGCGGCGCTGTAGACGACCCCGGCCTCGAACCTGCGGATGCGGCAAGACACGTCACTGAATCGGACGTTTCGGGAAAAGGTTGCCGGAAATCGACGTCCCTACCTCGGCAGCGGGACGCCCCGGCGCTCCATCTCGCGCAGTCGGAGCTCGTTCAGCGTGAGCCCCGCTGCCAAGATGATCGTGCCGCCCGCGATGAGCCCGAACGACACGAGAGGCAGCTGCGCCGCGGCGATCACCGCGGTGACGAACACGAAGGTGTCGCGCTTGGTCATCGTATGGACGAACCGGGTGAACTTGCCCCAGGCGCCGCGCGGCTGGCCGCCGGTGACGGCGTTCGGCATGGCGAGCAGGTCGCCCGTGCCCATCCGCAGGATGCGCTGGTACTGGATGCCGGACGCGTAGCACTGCAGGGCGAAGAAGAACGCGCCGACGGCGTACAGCCACGGCCAGCCGTGGACGCGCGCGCCGCCGACAGCGAGGCCCAGGCAGAACAAGTAATTCGTGAGATCGTCACCGATCGTGTCGAGCCATTGCCCGGAGTAGGAGAACCTGTAGGTGAGCCGCGCGATCTCGCCGTCGCAGCCGTCGAGCACCGACTGGGTCTGGAACAGGAGGCCCGCGATCACGAGCGCCCACCACGGCTCGGCGATCGCCGCGAAGACGCCCGAGAGCGCGCCGAACGCCATGATCGCGACGGTCACCGCGTTGGGCCGCACGCCGGTGCGCACGAGGAACCGTGAGATGAAGAGCGAGATCTTCCGGTTCAGGTGGCGCGACACGAAGCCGTCGACCGGCTTCTTGAGGGACTCGAGGAGGTGCCTCTCCGCGGCGCGCGCCTTCCCTCGGTCCACGACGCGCAGGGCGTAACCGCGACCCTTGCCCTCGCGGACGCTGTCGCCGAGGCGGCCGAGCCACGCGTCCGGATCCGCGAGCACCTCCTCCGCGCCCGCCGCATCCACGACGCGGATGGGCAGATCGGGCGGAATGGCTTCGGGCTCGGCGAGCAGCCGCCTATCGAATACGAGATCCGCCGGCAGCACGACGTACCGCGCAGCGGGATCGAGCGCCTCGCCCTCCGCCTCGAAGAGCTCGATCTCTGCGCGATCCGAGCTCGGGCGCGCGCCGGGGCCGGTGAGCAGGGCGCGCTCCACGAAGGAGAACGACAGCGCGAGGAGGAGCCGCTCGCCCACGGTGAGCCCGGCGAGGCGCCTGCCGACCGTCGCGGCGGGCGGCCCGGCGGGGCAGATGATGATCGCGGTCTGGGTCTGGGTGCTCATGCGGTCGCTCGGCGGGCAACCTAGCGGCTCGCGCGCCCCGCGTCAACGGCGAGCGGGGGTGAAAAAACACACGTCCCGAACGCGAACACTGCGGCACAGGGGAGAGAAAGGGTCTATGCTCGGCGCACGGCTCGCCGAAAGCGAGGAGTATCATGGAAAGAGCGAAGGTTCTGGCGGTTCGTTTTGTGCTTCTGTTCGCGATCGTGCTGGTCTCGTGCTCGAGCAACAAGGTGAGCGGCACGATCGACGGCGGATCCGGGACCGACGGCGACACGGATGTCGACGGCGACTCCGATTCCGACTCCGATTCCGACACCTTCGACGAGTGCGCGTCGGTCTCCGAGGAGGCGCACAGCGGCTACGCCCCGGCGGACATCATTTTCGTGATCGACAACACGCCGAGCATGGAGGACGAGATCGCCGAGGTTCGGGCCAACATGAACGCGTTCTCGCAAACCATCATCGATTTCGGGATCGACGCGCACGTCATCGTGATCTCATGCCTGCCCGGGGAGTGCGGCAACTCGGGCGGCGGTAGCACGAACTACGGCATCTGTATCGATCCTCCGCTCGGGGCGGTCGATGGCTGCCAGGCGATCGACGGAGAGGAGGAGCTCGTCACGAACGACGACAACCCGCCCGTCTATACCCACGTCAGCACCCGCGTGCCGAGCGTCAAGGACCTCGAGTGGATCCTGGACAACTACCCCGACTACTCGTCCGCGCTTCGGCCGGGCGCGCAGAAGCACATCGTCGTCGTTTCCGACGACACGGACGAGACGACCTCCACGGCTTTCGACGCCGCGCTGCTCGCGCTCGATCCGCCGACGTTCGCGGGGTACAAGTTCCACGGCATCTTCTCGTACATGAGCAAGGAGGAGGGCTGCGCCGCGGACCCCGTGGACGAGTGCTGCGAGTTCGCCGCGCCGGGCGGCGAGGGCGTCCCCTACGCGGAGCTCGTCGCGCTGACCGGCGGGGTGTCCGGGGATCTGTGCCTCCAGGACTTGGACGGCGTGTTCGCGGCGGTGGCGACCTCGGTCACGGAGAACGCGGTGCTCAGCTGCGAATGGGAGATCCCCGCCCCCCCCGAGGACATGGAGTTCGATCCGGAGATGGTGAACGTCGTGTACGACGACGGACTCGGCGGCACCCAGACCATAGGCCACGTCGACTCCGCGGAGGACTGCGCCGACGTGGAGCACGGCTGGTACTACGACGATCCGGAGAACCCGCAGTGGATCTACGTCTGCCCCCAGACGTGCGACTTCATCCAGGGGAACGAAGGCTCCAGCATCGTCATCGAGTTCGGCTGCGAGACCGAATACGCGGACCCCGTCTGATCTCCGAAGACGCCCTGGCAGGTGAGCCCAGTCCCCAATTTCCCGGCACACGGTTTGCAGTCGGGTGTTATTGTCGATCTCCATTTGCACCAGAGGAGCGGAATTGATGACGACCAAACTCATCTGGGCCGTGGCGTTCGCAGCCGCGGCCGCCCTGGCGCTCGGGTTCGCCGGTTGCGACGACGACGGGAGCGGGGGATCGCCCGACGCGGGCGACGCCGGGGACACGGAGACTGAGTGGGAGAGCCCGATCGACGGCTCGGTGTGGGGCGATACCGAGGAGGAGGAGGAGATCGAGCCCGAGTGCGAGTGCTCGGATCCGCTCTGCGGCATCGAGTACACGTGCTACCCGGGCGAGAAGGACTGCCTGTGCGGCACCGTGTGCGACAACGCGGTGTACGCCGCGCAGGGGTGGGGACCGTACCTCCAGGACTACCGGTGTTACGAGCCGTGCGACGGCGGCGGGACGTGCGCGCGCGCGGGCGACGTCTGCACCGATCTCGCGCCCGTGGGCGGCCCGGAGCTCTGCCTCCCGCGGATCCACGCCGAGTCCGGCGCGTTCGAGATCAAGGTGACCCCGGGCGGATCGGACTGGTCGATCGTCGACACGGCGCAGGTCGACGTCCAGCTTCTCGTCGGCGGCGAGGAGCGGCACCTCGTCATGGCGTTCGCAACGGAGAACGGCCCGCCGCCGATGATCGAGCTCGTGTTCCTGGAGCCGGGCGTGGGCGACTACTACTACCTCGACGTGTACGTTTTCGAGGAGTTCTGGGCGCCGGGCACGGTGGAGCTGACGACCGGCGGGACCTACGAGATGGATGCGCGGCTCTACCGCCTTTCCGACGACATGTGGATCGCCGGGCAGGGGCTCACCGGGACGATCGAGCTCGTCGAGACCACGGAGCCCGAGCTGTGCGACGGCCCGGGTTGCCCGAAGACGGTCGTCGGATCCATGAGCCTCGAGCTCTACGGCCTCGAGGCTGAATTCACGGAGTACTGAGATGCGCGAGCTCACCGTAAAGGCTCTTGCGGCCCTCTCTCTTTCCGCTCTCTCGCTCGCCCTCGTTGCGTGCGATCCCGAGAAGGTGACCGTTTTTCCCGCCGACGGGGGCGCGGATGCGGGCGATCCGTTCGATCTGCCGGGGCCGCCGTTCTCGGAGCAGGTGGACGAGTACTGGGGCGACGCGCCGGACGAGGAGACGCGCCTCGCGATCTTCGACGCGCTCTGGCAGAACCTCGCGGACACGTACGCGTGCTTCTCGGTGCTCGACGTGGACTGGGACGAGGTGCGCGCGCGGTACCGCGACGAGGTCGGCGCGGCCGAGGGGTACGGCCGCTTCTACCAGCTCCTCTCGTGGATGAACGCCGAGCTCGAGGACGGCCACACGAGCTTCTCGAGCGCCGGCATCTGCGGGACGCCGCTCGCGCTCCGGCCGCCGTTCTTCCGGACCGATCAGTGGTCGAGCGCCATCGGCGCGTGCGTGACGCAGACCGACAGCGGCGAGCTGCTCGTCTACCGCGCGGCGGACGACAACCCCGCCGGGCTCGCGCCGGGCGACGTGATCGTCGGCTACGACGACACGCCGTGGGCCGAGCTGCTCGAGGAGATCGACTCGTGGGAGCTGCCCCTGTGCGGCAGCGTCGGCTCCGCGGATCAGGTCATGGAGTGGTCCCGCCTGACGTCCGTCACCGCGAACCCGCACCTCTTCGCGCGGCTCGACGTGCGTCGCCACGGCGCGGGCGCGATCGAGTCGATCCCCACCACGGCGCTGCTCGAGTACGAGCCGCGGCTCGCGTGCACGGATCAGCTGCCGGTCCCGGGCGTCGAGTTCCCGTGGGTGACCGACGAGGAGGGCGCCGAGGCCTCCACGGACGCGTCGTGGGGCGTGATCGAGGGGACGAACGTCGGCTACATCTACATGTACAGCCAGTACCTCGTGTGGCTCGATCTCCCGGACGCGCTCACGGAGCTCGCGGGCACGGACGGCCTGATCATCGACCAGCGCTACAACCACGGCGGCTGGCCGAGCCCGGACGCGTTCGATCTCCTGTTCGACCACACGGTCGAGAACCTCTGGAACTGCGCGGAGCGTGATCCCGGGGCGGACGACTACACGACGCTCGCGCCCGACGATCACGACTGGTACTTCATCGAGGGGGATCCCGAGAACGCGTACGCCGGGCCGATCGCGGTGCTCCAGGGCCCGCACGCGGTCTCGGGCGGCGATCTCTTCCCGTACGCCATGAGCAAGAGCGCGAGCGTCCGCAGGTTCGGCCGCATCACGCACGGCAGCTACGGCTGCAGGTACGACTTCTGGGATCTCGATCCCTTCATCGACGATCTGCGCTCGACCTACACCGGCTGCATGTTCCTGGACGAGGATCTCGCCGCCATGCAGAAGTGGGAGAATCACCCGGACGTGGAGACGTGGCTCACGGAGGACGGGGTGGCGAACGGCGAGGACACGGTCGTATCGGCCGCGCTCGCGTGGCTCGAAGAGCAGGGCGCCGCGAAGTAGGGAGGGCGTGATGCGATCGACTTGCCGGTGGATGGCGCTCACGGCGTGTCTCGCGGCCGCGTGCGCGGACGCGGCGAAGGATCCGGGGCCGTTCGACATCGACGGCTGGATCGGGCAGTGCGAGGATCGGTGCGAGCAGCAGTCGTCGTGCGAGCCCGAGGAGTTCCTCTTCTACCACGGCGACATGGACAACTGCCTGCGCGACTGCCCGTACTACCTCGAGCGCGACGAGAACCTCGCGTTCGTCGAGGAGACGCCCGACGCCTGCCTCGAGGCGCTCTACGCGCAGGTGAAGTGCGTGTTCCACATGTCGTGCGACGATCTCGATTCGTGGGACGTGGACAACTCGCACTCCCACTGCGGGGAGGAGACGACCGCCGCCGAGGAGGCGTGCGCGGGGATCGACGTCGGGGGCTTCCTGCAGGATTGCGGCTGGCCGCAGGATCACGACACGGATCTTTGAGCGAATCTCTTCCCCTTTTCCGGGGTATAATCGTCCTGTTCGACGATCATGACCGCGGCCTACGGCACGGGAGGGGAACATGTGCCTCGGATGGATGACGATTCGCCTCGCGCTCGTCGGGTGCCTCGCGCTCGCGGCGTCGGCGTTTTCTTGTCAAAGGACCAGCGCGTTCGATCTCCCGCCGGACGGCGGAACGGACACGGACGCGGACACCGACGTGGACACGGACGCGGATTCGGACACGGATCCGGACTCGTTCGTCGACTCGGACGGCGATCACCTCTCGGACGCGTACGAGGAGGAGCACGGCACGGATCCGGACGATCCGGACTCGGACGACGACGGCTACACCGACTACGTCGAGGAGATCGCGGGCACGGATCCGCTCGATCCCGACTCGAACCCGGGCGCCGAGGGGTGGTTCTACTTCCTGATGCCGTACCTCGGGAACCCGGATCCAGACCTCGGCACGCTCGTGTTCGCGACCAAGGTGAAGGTCGCGGACGTGTTCCTGCTCATGGACACGACCGGCAGCATGGGCGGCGAGATCTCGAACCTGAAGAGCACGCTGAGCGGCGCGATCATCCCCGCGCTCCAGGAGACGATCGTCGACGTCCGGTTCGGCGTGGGCTCCTTCGACGACTACCCGGTTTCGCCTTACGGCGACTCCTCGTCCGGCGACACCGTGTTCTCCATCCTCCAGACGATGACCGCGAGCGTCTCGGACGCGCAGGTCGCCGTGGACCAGCTCGTGACGCACTTCGGCGCCGACGGGCCCGAGAGCCAGGTGCCGGCGCTCTGGTCGATCGCCACCGGGCTCGGGCTCGGCGAGTACCTCCCGGATCAGACCAGCTGCATCGCGGGCGGCTACGGCTACCCGTGCTTCCGGCCCGGCGCCATGCCGATAGTCGTCCTGATGACCGACGCGCCGTTCCACAACGGGCCGGCCGGCGCCAACCCCTACGGCGCCGAGCTCCTCCTCGAGCCGCCGAGCTACACCGACGTCGTTGCCGCGCTCGACACGATCCACGCCAAGGTGCTGCCGGTTTTCAGCTCGGAGGGCGACGGCACGGTGGGACTGTCGCATTGCGAGGACATCGCGCTCGACACCGGCGCGGTGCTCGACGACGAGCCGCTCGTATTCGAGATCGGCGGCGACGGCACCGGTCTCGACACGGCGATCGTCGACGCGGTGGACACGCTCGTCACCGCGGTGCCGATGGACATCTCGGCCGAGACGCGGGACGACACGGCCGACGCCTTCGACGCGACGCAGCTCATCGATCACGTCGCCCCGAACCCTGCGGGCGGGATCGCGGATCCGATGGACCCGACGCTGATCTGCGTGGGCGGGCTGCCGACCGAGAACATCGACGACGACCCCGAGCAGGACGTGTTCCCGTCGGTCGAGCCCGGGCTGCCCGTGTGCTTCGACATCACGCCGATCCAGCAGAACATCGTCGCGCCGTCGTCGGGCGTGACGCAGGTCTTCCGCGCGTACGTCGACGTGATCGGCGCCGGCACGTCCGTGCTCGACACGCGCGAGGTGTACTTCGTCGTGCCGCCGGAGGAACCGCTGCCGTGAGAACCGCAACCTCGCCCAAGCTCTTCGTCCTCGTCCTCGCGTTCGCGCTCGCCGGCTGCGGCATGAAGACCATGCCCTGGTGGAACGTCGACGGCGGCGCCGCCGACGCGGACTCGGACGCCGACTCGGATACGGACGTCGACGCCGACGTGGATTCCGATTCGGACACCGATCCGGGGTCGTACGCCGACGACGACGGCGACTACCTGTCGGACGCGTTCGAGGAGGAGCTCGGCACGGATCCGGAGGATCCGGACTCGGACGGCGACGGCTGCCCGGACTTCGTCGAGTGGTTCGCGGGCACGGATCCGCTCGATCCGGACTCGAACCCCGCCGCCGAGGGGCACTCCTACTTCCTCATCCCGTACGAGGAGGCCACGGTCCCCGACGAGGACACGTTCGTCTTCGCGACCGAGATCCGGCTCGCGGACGTCTTCTTCGCCATGGACACGACCGGGAGCATGAACGGCGAGATCTCGAACCTGAAGGGCACGCTGACGAGCACGATCGTGCCCGGGCTGCAGGCGGCCATCGACAGCGTCTGGTTCGGAGTGGGGTTCTTCGACGACTACCCGGTGAGCCCCTACGGCACCGCCGCGACCGACTCGGTGTTCGGGCTGCTCCAGGCGATGACGCCGAACGTCGCCACGGCGCAGGACGGCGTCGACGCGCTCGCGCTGCACGGCGGCAACGACTGGGCTGAGGGGCAGGTGCCCGCGCTCTGGGCGATCGCGACCGGCGAGGGGCTCGGCGGCTTCCTCGACCCGCAGACCGGATGCCCGCCCGGCCGCTACGGCTACCCGTGCTTCCGGCCCGGCGCGATGCCGATCGTGATCCTGATGACCGACGCGCCGTTCCACAACGGCCCCGGCGGCTACGATCCGTACGGCAGCGACGTCAGCCCGACGGCGCCGACCTACCTCGAGGCGGTGGAGGCGCTCGGTGAGCTCCACGCGCGGGTCATCACGGTGTACAGCGGGCCCGTCGAGGTGGATGGGCAGACGCACTGCGAGGCGCTCTCGCTCGACACCGGCGCCGCGGTGGACGGCGAGCCGCTCATGTTCCCGATCGCCTCGACCGGCGCGGGGCTCGACGAGGCGATCGTCGGCGCGGTGGACGAGCTCGTCACGGCGGTGCCGCTCGACATCTCGACGTTTGCGCGGGACTACGAAAGCGACACGGTGGACGCGGCGGCGCTCATCGTGCGGGTCGTGCCGAACACCGAGGGCGGCTTGGCGGATCCTCAGGACCCGACCGTGATCTGCGTCGGCGGGCTCGACACGGAGAACAATGACGGCGATCCGGAGGACGACGTGTTCACCGACGTCTTCCCGGGCACGCCCGTGTGCTTCGACATCGTCCCCATCGCCCAGAACGAGACGATCCCCGAGCAGTTGGAACCGCAGCTCTATCCCGCGTTCGTCGACGTGTACGGCGCCGAGACGGTGCTGCTCGACACGCGCGAGGTGTTCTTCATCGTGCCGCCGACCGTGCCGGTGAATTGAGCCGCGAGCGATGCGCGATAGGATCGGGGATCGGGGGTCAGGACCCATCACTTGTCACATGCTATCAATCCGTTGCACCTCTATATGACATGTGATGGGTCTTGGTGCGACCGAGCACTGTCGGTCCGTTGGGATGGAAGGAGGCGATAACTTCCTGAAATTCGGATGAGTCGTCCAGCGGGTGCGAAACCCGTCCGGTCAAAGCCGAGCCCGGCGGGC
>JALNZK010000171.1 GCA_023229365.1 Pseudomonadota bacterium
CTAAAGATGGTAATTCTGCACCCGCTATTTTGACGGTTACATATACTGAGGGGGGAGGAGAGTCTTCTTCTGAATCCTCTTCTGAATCATCATCAGTTAGCTCGAGCCCAAGTTCCTCTACTTCTGCCAGCAGCTCAATGTCCAGTTCGGAGAGCAGTTCACCGAGTTCTAGTCCAAGCTCCTCGGCCTCACCTAGCCAAAGTGCATCTCCTTCGGTCTCTGCTCCTGAAATATTTGAGGACTTTGAGGATATTGACGAGTGGACGCTTGGAGGAGATTCTGGTTACTCAGTGACAGAGGATACAACTTATGTAAAATATGGAAGTAGCAGTTTTAGGTTTACGGCACCAGATGCAGGGGGTGCATTTGCAACAAGGATAATCAGCAAAGACTTTTCTGCGGTAAGTAACTTTAGTTTTTGGATATATATTCCAACCACAACTGACCTTGCAAGATTATATTCTATTTCTTTGTATCTCACAAGTACCACAGATTTTTCTAAGTATCTCATCGCCAATATTGTGAGTAATTATCATCTAGGCTGGAACAAAATACTCATAGACAGAACTGATTTCACTTCCTCTGGTGGTGAGTCATGGGCGAATACAATGGTTAGGCTTCGTGTTCGGGCCAACGCAGAGGGAGGGGAAACAAATGTTTACATCGATAAGATGGAGGACAATGGAAGAACCCTTCCGAAAGTCGTTATTTCTTTTGACGATGGTTGGGAAAGCCAATATTCGCAGGCTTACTCATATATGGCATCAGCAGGTCTTCCTGGTACATCTTATATAATTGGTAGTCTAGTAGGAACTGCCAACTACATGACCTTAGCCAACCTACAGACACTTAAGGCTAGTGGGTGGGATATATCCACCCACGGAGCAACGAACCTGACAACTCTATCTATTGAAGAAGCAGAAACAGACGTTAATGCTAGCCGTCAGTATGTTGTAGACAATGGTCTTTCTGCAAATGGTTCGGAGAATCATTATGCCTATCCTAATGGTGCATATACTCGAGAAATCATGAATATGCTTGACGAAAACGGATTTTACTCTGCCAGAACAATAGTAGATAGAGTGCAATCCGAAGAAGTAGACGAGAAAATGGCCATAAATAGACGGGGAATATTTAACACTACGTCTTTAGCAACTGCGACGGGGTATATCGATAAGCTCTTATTGACGGGTGGCGTTCTTATCTTAAACTTTCACAAGATAGTCTCCTCACCCACACTAGACACGGAAGTTTCTGTCACTAATTTTCATGGGATTATAGATTATCTTGTGACTAAACAATCAGACGGGGATATAGATGTGGCGACAATGACCGACTGGTGGGTTCCACTGGACGCTTCATCGGCTAGTTCTAGCGAGTCTTCATCAATGAGCTCTAGCCCGTCAAGCTCTCCAAGTTCGAGTGTGAGTAGTTCTCAGTCAGCTTCGCCAAGTTCTAGCCCTAGTCCTTCGCCTAGTAGCAGTATTTCAGCTTCAAGCTCAACATCTAGTTCGGTTTCGAGCAGTCCCTCTACGAGTCCAAGCTCTTCCATAAGTGCTAGTTCGTCAGAATCAAGCTCGGTTAGTGCCAGTTCTAGTATGTCAAGCTCTCAAAGTTCCTCACCATCTAGTAGCCCTAGTAGTTCAATCTCGCAGAGTTCATCTGAATCAGGCAGTCCTAGTAGTAGTCCAAGCTCGTCAATATCAGCTAGTAGTTCAGCTAGTAGTTCGGCTTCTAGCAGCCCAAGTTCAAGCCCTTCAAGTTCGCCATCTGTGAGTCCTTCTTCAAGTCCGTCTAGTTCCGAAAGTTCTAGCGTATCGGCTTCGAGTAGCGAAAGTTCTTCAATTTCAAGCTCACCTTCAAGCTCACCGAGCTCATCAATGTCTGCTTCACCCTCTACAAGCCCGAGTTCTTCGGAATCAAGTAGTCCTTCAAGCAGTCCGTCTTCTTCGATTTCCGCTTCATCTAGTGAATCCTCCTCTGAATCAGCTTCGCCCTCTAGTTCACCTTCGGCTGGTTCACATCAACTTTATTATAATGGCGAACAACACTTTATATATGACGAAGAATTTGCTGTAAGAATAGGCGAATCAAGAATATCTACTTGGAATGCTGTAGGTAAGCCAGAATCTCCTTTAGAAGGCACAGTCGGCTATAACATAGACACCTCTGCGATAGAAATATACGCTAATGGAGCGTGGCATTAGTAAACGACAATGATACTATTATATTAAAGGAAAAGATATGACAACAGCAGAACTCATTACAAAATTAAAAATAATGGTACGAGATACCACCGATACCAAGTGGACTTCATCTGAGAAAACTGAAGCCGTTACTGATGCTATGTACGACCCAGCTTTAGCTACGATAGTAGAAGACGAGACCCTAACGGTAGTAGCAGATCAACAGGACTACGCTATCCCAAGCACGATTGATGTTTTAGGAGATGTTTATCTAAAAGACAGCGATGGGATTAAAGCCCGCTTGTCTGGTGATAACTGGGAACAGATTAACACAACTTTAAGGTTCAGACTTTACCCAGATACAGGAACTTTGGTTTTGGTCGGCTACAAGCACGCCACAACCATAACCGATGACCGAGTAAACCTCGTGATGTATCTTTCAGTTAAAAAACTCTACGAAATGCTCTTAAATAAACTTTTAAGTGGGTTTTTAGTAAACGATATGACGATGGCAGAAGTAATGACAGCCATTGATTACGCTGATAGAAATATTGAGCGAGAACGCAAGAGAGTTCAGAGAGCGAATCGTGGATATCAGATATGATTTACGATATTTTTACATTAGGAGAGTCCGATAATTATGTCTCCTTTAATGACGAATCCCAAACTGACTACTATATAAGGGCTTCCAGAAGGCAGGCGTCTAATCGTGAGATTAGGCAGTTTGATTCCAATGTGCCTGATGAGATGGGGGTCGTTGACTACCAGACTCTAGTCGGTAGGTCATACTACATTATTGAGGGTAAAATCTACCCTGGGAACGGACTAGAAACCCCCTACAAGGGGATGGCTACTTTGAGAAAAGTCTGTAACCCTAAAATCGCCCAAGATTCAGCTTACTCTGATGGTGGGTATATCAATTTAAAATGGACAGAAGACGGAGCCAAACAGTTAAGGGTCAAACCTTTATATGTTGATATCCCTGAAACTGTTAAAAAAGCCAATACACCTTCTTTTAAGATACTTTGTAAAGTTAGATACCCTTTTATTGAAGCTCAAACTGCTACGAGCCTAACTTTAACCTCTATAACGACCGCAGGAACAGGGATAGAGATAACCGAAACCACAGGGCTAGTGATACCAGTAGGTGGAGTTGTAATCGGAGCTGATACTGGTGGAGCAAGTGGGTCTTTAACAAATAACGGAGATTACAAAGCTTACCCTGTTATTACTTTTACAGGACCTTTAAACATACCCAAACTGACCAACACTACTACAGGTAAATACATTGAATTTAACTACAATTTAACCTCTGGGACCATTACAGTAACTATCGATTACGATGGGGTAACTGCCGTAGGCTCTACAGGAACTAATTTATTACAATATTTAACAGCTGGTTCTAGCCTTGACGATTTTGCTGTCGAGGTAGGAACTAACGCATACACATTAACTGCTACAACTTTAGGAAGTGGTAGCTCGTGTCAAATCTCAGCTAGGGATACTTTCCCACTGAGCTAGAAAGGAAACTATGGCGATTTATACAGAAATCTTACAAGGTGGCACGAACAGCCACGGAGTAACAGTAGAAGATTTTAACGCTTTCGCAACAGACTTCTTAGAAAACGGAGTTGTCGGAGCAATAACAAATACAGCAGGGGTAAGCCCTGCAACAGGAGCTTTCGCTCTTAACGAACAAGGAACTCCTGATATGACCTTAGCCTGTACGGCAGGGATAGCTTATGTCTTAGGAACGCCTACAAGTGGGGTATCTCAAAGACTCAGAGTCAATTTAAGTGCTAACCAAAATGTAACCATCGCCTCAAACGCAACTGGTGGTACTAGATATGATTGGGTATATATCTCGCTAGATGCTGCTAAAATGAAAGACCCAGCGGTAGGAGCTGACGATGTCGCTACTCTAGTGACTTCTAGGTCAACCTCTGCTTCTTCAGATGATGGAACCCCACCTACATTTGGGTATTGTATCGCAGTCATAACTGTAGCTAATGGTGCTAGTACAATCTTGAACGCTTCTATTTCAGATAAAAGACAACAACTAATACCTGTAGCAGACGCTTCTATTAAAAATGAAAAACTATCAACAACCGCAGGCGAACCAGGTGGAGTTTGGAAGGACTGGACACCAACATTCACAAACCTTACCGTTAGTGCCGGCAATGCGGTCTTAACTTATGCCAAATATACAGTAATAGGTAAAACCTGTCATTTCAGGTTAAAAGTGACTTGTGCTGGAGCTAATGTCGGCACTGCGCCAGTTTTTACTCTCCCACTACAGGCGGCTGCAACTGTAGCTGTTACTGAAGTTATAGGCGGTGCAGCCTTTACGGATGCAGGAAACGCAACATGGTATGGTCCCCTGCAAATAGCATCATCAACCACTGCTGGTCTTGTCGTTCTAAATGGCGGCGGATCATATACAAACACAGTACCTATTAGCGCCTTAATTCCATTCACATGGGGAAATACAGATTACATTGTGGCTAGTGGAACCTACGAAGCGGCTTAAAAATGACTACGAAGGAGACCGAAAGGTTAATAAAATTGGAAGAAAAAGTAGATAACATAAAAGAATCTATGAACGAACTTAAAGATTCTCTTAATAAGTTTATAGATTGTGCTGACAAAAAGTACGCTTCAAAAGAAGAACTCGCAAACTTAAAAGCTATTCAAGGTTTTATGGTTGTTACCTTTGTCGGTTTCTTAATGTGGATATTGCAAACATACTTGTCGGGTAGATGATGACACAAGAGGAATGGAACGCAAAAAGAACTGTCGTTGAATGTTACAAACGCATAGTGGGGTACATACGCCCTACTTATTGTGCCAATGATGGAAAAAGAGAAGAAATGAAAGATAGAAAAGTATTTAAAATGCCAAAGGAGGTTGAATGAAGGTCTTTCTAGCAGCTGGTCATTCCAGCACAGTCGCAGGTGCAGTATCACAAGGGTACAACGAAGCACAGGTCGCCATAATGCTCGTAGATAAAGCTACGGCAATTTTATCAAATCAAAATCTAAACGGAAGACAACTTGTAGTTGTTCCCCACAACTTAGATTTAGTCCCAACAATAAATTGGATTAACCAGAACTGTACAGACGAATCTCACGACACTTGTATTGAGGTTCACTTAAACGCTGGTGGTGGATATGGGGTTGAGGTTTATTATTACGCTGGTAGTGAGGTTTCAAAACAATTCGCTACCGAACTCTTGCTTCCGTTAGTGCAAGAAACTGGTCTTATGAGTAGAGGAGTGAAAGCCGACTCAACTGTAAAATGGGGAAGATTAGGATTTATCAGAGATACAAAACCTCTAGCTTCGCTAATTGAACTAGGGTTTATAGATACTTCTGATTTATGGGTAACTTTAGACAAAGGTGCTATGGCACTCGCTAAGGCTATTTTAAGAAGTTGTGGCTCTACCTTTATTGACCACGAAGCCATCGCTTTGAAAGAAGCTCAAGCTAAAGCCGAAGCTGAACGCATAGAAGCAGAGAGAATATCGGCAGAACGTATTGCAGAAGAAAAAAGAGTAGCTGAAGAAAAAGCTCGTTTAGAATCCATAGAAGAAAAACCAACCGAGCCTATTATTGAAACACCAATAATTAAAGAGGAGACAGTCGTGGAAAGCGAAAAATACGAACTAAATATAAATGATTTTAAAAAAGCAGCTCTAGGAAGCCTATATACTCTTTTCGGAGTAATCGGCATTATCCTTGTTGGTTTTGCTCAAGACTTTGCAACTGGTAGTTTCAATATTTCTGCTCTAGGCTTTGCCATCGGAGCCGCAATATTTAGTGCTGCTGGTAATCTTCTTAAAAGATTTTTCACAGACGCTAAATAAGGGGGGAATATCTACCGATTATTCATTTATGACGGGAGTGGGAACAAGCTAGCCCACGTTAAAAACCTTGTACCCCTAGACGGGACAAGGGTTATTGAATTTTCAGACTATTTATCATCTTATGGAGAACTCAGGTTTAGAATACAAACCAAAGACCCCTTAGCTCTACAGAACATATTCACCCCTTATCAGTATCACATTAAACTATACCGTGATAATGCAGTGGTGTGGGCTGGGGTAATAGTAAACAATCCCCACCGTAACCACGAGTTTATAGAGGTAGAAGCGTACACTTACGAATACTTGCTATCTAAAATACAGGTCAAGCACTCAACTGCTAAGGATTCTAGGATATTTGACTCTGGGACTATGGCTACTGCTATTACTACCATTATCAATGAGGGCAAAGCCGTCACGAGTTCTCCTATCGCTAGTTTTACGTTAGGAACAATAACAAACCCGAACTACCCTTGGGTGTCAGGAACTGCTTGGACGTTCACATCTACATATTCTATGGAGTTTCCTTACTGTAACGCTCTACAGATAATAAGCTCATTCGCAGATATAACTAACGCAGACTTCACCGTAAGTGACTCTAAAGTATTTACTTTTAAACCCACGATAGGGAGAGACCGTACTGATATCTCGCTTAGATACGGTAGGGGGGGGAATGTAAGTGATTACGATGCTCCCCTAGATGGTGGGAATCTTTCCAATGACTTAATAGTGTTCTCTCTTGATAAAGCAGGAACTAATTTAATCTCGTCTTCGGCCATGGATACCTCAACCTTCGGAACTTATGGAAGGTTGTGGAGAAGTATCCCAATAAACGATCAACTAGAACAATACCAACTAAACGCCAAAGTAGGGAATTTGTTTAAGCTAGACAAGTCTCCTGATACTCAAATATCTTTAGTTTTAAATGAAAGAGCGATGCCGATAGGAACTTATGACTTAGGGGATACTATCTCAATCGCTATCTCTGATGGACCAATAGCAGTCAATAAGACCGCAAGAGTAATCGGTTGGAGATGTTTTGTAACCAATACAGGAGTAGAATCGGTAAGTATTCTAACCAATTTATGAGCATAATAAAACGAGAGAATAAATTATCTATCGGACAAGGCGTAGGAACACCTAAGAATGATAAACTCACCGTAGCAAATAAAGGTGAGATTTATTTCGCAGGCAGAACTTCCTCGTTCACTTTGGACGCAAACCACCCTGTGTACAAACTATACGTTAAGATAGCTCACGGTTTGCCTGGCAATTTATACACCAATGTCGGTGCTATGGCTATCGTAAACTCTGTATCTAAGGACGCTGACGGTGGTATAAGCAGGATAGAACCGTGGACAAACAGCGGTCTATATTACCATGACGGAACTGATAGCATTCATTATAGAAGACAATATTTTCTAACAACCGACTATATTTTGGTGACCCAAACCTATAGATTCTTGGGAACAGGTTCAGTAGTTTTTGGGAGTGGTCCAGCGGGTTATTTACAGTGGCAAGCCCTTAATACGAATACTGCCTATGTTTCTGCTGCCTATGAGGAACTTGGAGATGAGGGGACCTCTGGGTATTATTTATACTATGACGAGAGAATATTCAACTCTAAAGGAACCCTTATTGGTACGACTACTGATACTTTTCAATACGATACAGCTGATTGGGCTTATGAACCT
Source organism: Pseudomonadota bacterium (assembly GCA_023229365.1). Lineage (NCBI taxonomy): Bacteria > Pseudomonadati > Pseudomonadota > Pseudomonadota bacterium. The sequence goes on from JALNZK010000171.1 coordinate 7,743, forward strand.
TCTGGCAAGTGGTGGAAATACTGATGTCTTTAATAAAGCTAGACAACAAGACAACGCTACCCATTATTGGAAACACCAACGACAATTTAAATATAGTAAGAAGCGGTAATATAGAATACTCGTGCCGTTCTGTCAATTTAGACGCAACTACCTACACTACTCATTTCCTAGAACTGATAATACCTCACGGCTATGTAGGGATTACGAACTCCCTAGGACTAGCCGTAATCGTTAATAGAGCAGACCCAATAACAGGGACCGTAGGGAGCGAATCCGTAAGTGCTTATTCAAATATAGTCCCTTGGGATGGTGGTGGATTGTTTTATTACGATGGTACGAATACTGTTTATTACACAAGATATACCTACGCAGACAATGCCAACATAAATATATGGCTGACTAAAACTTGTTATTCTGGTTCATACACAGTAGATTCTTTTTCCAACGCACACTTAAACTGGCTACTATTAAACAGCAAAGACGAGATAACTATAGCAGATGGTATAGGTGGGGTTGGAACAGGTTCAGGAAAGAAGTTCTACTACGATATACTAACATACGACTCCAATATGGAGTTATATTCCACCATATCAAGAGAGGGAGAATTTACGGGTAACTATTGGAAGACCCCCTTTATCCCGATAACTTGGGTACAACCAACTTAACCTCCCAATTATCCTCCTTAGTTGGGAGGATTTATATACCGAAGGGGCTTTATGTCCTTTCGGGTTTTAGGAAACAAAAAGGACCCCATTGGGGTCTTTTTTGTTATGGGCCAGCACGCATAATGATAATATCAAACAAAATCTAAAAAGTCAAGTATGCTTGACAAAAAATATCGTAAATGTTAGTATATAAGCCCCTACACTTAGGGAGCCCACCGCAAAGGTAGTTATGAGCTACCAAAGGGTTAGCGGAGCAGCTATGCAAAATAGCTAGAGTGATTTGAGATACCCTCCTCAATAACTGCTCTAAAAAATAGGACCT